>NZ_JAAGOG010000095.1:0-29592 GCF_010747425.1 Nostoc sp. UIC 10630 | reverse complement strand
ATTGGATGTAGTGTTAATTTGACCACGCTGATTTTGCTTGAGGGGAAGAGATTTCACTACTTAGAAAGTGTCTCGATGATTGGACGCACTAGCCAATTAAAACCAACTTTGAGTTGATGGTCTAAAGTTGGCAATCTATATAAATAGGCAATCCGACGGGCGACGGATGCCAAGGGGCCATCTAGTTTAATTCCCAAACCAGTAAGGGTGGCGTTGTTTTTACCCAATGTCATCATTTCTCCTAACTGTTGGTAGTGGAAGGGAAGGAGAGGACGATTAGTCAGACTTGCCCAAATATTCCAAGCAGTATAATCAGCTTGTTGAAAAGCCGCTTGTGCCGTGGCGGGGACTTGCTGTCCTTCAACATCATGACAGTCTGCTAAATCTCCCAAGGCAAAAATTTCTGGATGATCGATGACTTGTAGATTGGATGTAGTGTTAATTTGACCACGCTGATTTTGCTTGAGGGGAAGAGATTTCACTACAGGCGCAACTCTATTTCCCACAGTCCAAATTACCAAATCTACGGGAATCGTGTCTAACTGGTTTTTGTACTCTAAGGTGATGCTATTTTGCTCTATTAATTCGACTTTGGTTTCTAAATCTAGAAACACACTACGGGCTTCTAAAGCTTTTTTTGCTGCTTCCCGGTTAAACTCTGGAGAAGTTCGCAAAATTTGATCGGCGATTTCAACGATCCGAAAGCGTCCTCTTTCACCGAGTCTGTCGGCTAACTTACAGGCTAACTCTACACCACTGTAGCCAGCTCCAATAATTGCCACCCGAATTTTATCAGCATCGGATTCTTCTAAAAATCGCAGGCGTTCTTCCAAGCGATAGGCATCAGAGATGGTGCGGAATGGGTAGCCGTAGGTTGCCGCACCGGGGACTAAATCTAGCGGTGTCTCACCTCCTAGTGCCAGCACTAAGCGATCGTAAGGGATTTCTGGCCCTTCATGTATATCTACCCGTTGCTGGTCGATGTCAATTCCAGACACAACCCCTTGATAAAAACGTACCCCTGTGCCTTGTAAAAGTTCTTCAAAAGGTGGGGCAATTTCCCAGGTTTGCAGTTCACCAGTGAGTAATTCGTAAAGCAAAGGGGAGAATAGAAAGCGATCGCTTTGATCTACCAAAACAATTTCGGGTTTTTGCGTAGATTCCCAAGGTAACTGGCTTAAGCGTAAGGCTGTGTAAAGACCACCAAAGCCTCCGCCAAGGATACAAATTCTAGAATTTTGTTCAGTCATCGATTTTATCTATAAAAGGATTAATACTAGCTGGGCAACTAACTTCAGTCTAGTCAGTTAAAGCGGACTTTTCAAAATCCCATCAAGTTTTTGAGAGATTAATCATTAATGGTCACAGTTATTTAACGGTCGATTCGCTATATTTAACGGTTAACAGGCAACGGCTAAAAGGAGTTAAAGAGATGGAAATTAAGCCAACTGACCCATCGCTAGCACTCATGGAAATTCCACCTGGCTATCTCAACATTATGGGCTACGTTGATCAGTCAGAAGTTAATGGCCCTGGTTGTCGTGCAGTCGTCTGGGTACAAGGTTGTCTTCGTGAGTGTCCTGGCTGCTTTAATACTAACTCCTGGTCTTTTGAGGCTAACCAATTGATTGCTGTTGATACCCTTGCCGAAAATATTCTCAGCAATCCGCACAACACGGGTGTAACATTCTCTGGTGGAGAACCATTTTGGCAAGCAACTGCATTGGCATCTTTAGCGCGTAAGGTAAAAGCTGCTGGGTTAAATGTAATGTCTTTTTCTGGGTTCACTCTCAAGCAACTACAGTCTCAATCTGCGCCGCCAGGTTCTCAAGAATTGTTAGAACAACTTGATATCTTGATTGACGGGC
The DNA here is from genome assembly GCF_010747425.1 of Nostoc sp. UIC 10630. Taxonomy (NCBI): domain Bacteria; kingdom Bacillati; phylum Cyanobacteriota; class Cyanophyceae; order Nostocales; family Nostocaceae; genus Nostoc; species Nostoc sp. UIC 10630. Next base: position 27,724 of record NZ_JAAGOG010000095.1, on the reverse strand, counting down.
CTTTTGTCCAATCTCTGGCAATTAATTCTCCCAACTCTCCAGTTTCTTCTAGTAATCAACGGGTTCGTGTGTTAAACCCGGCTTTCCAAGACCAGATTACTTGGGCTAGCGATCAGATAGAAGTCCACATTCTCAAAGATGGTGGGCGCATTGTCACTGGCTATCAAGGTGGGCTGGAATTGACTTAAGGTATTGGGAATTGGGCATTGGGCATAAAAGGATTTAGCCTCAGAAGATCAACGTTCACCTTCTGAGGCTCAACTTCCACCTTCTGAGGTTCAACTTCCACCTTCTGAGGCTCAACTTCCACCTTCTGAGGCTCAACTTTCACCTTCTGAGGGTCAACTTCCACCTTCTGAGGGTCAACTTTCACCTTCAGAAGCTCAATGTCTAAGTTTTAACTCCCCTCCCTCCCAATACGGTTCGGATAAGCATTTTTCACTTTCCTTGTGGTCTGGGTAAAGGGTAAAAATTTATTCAAAACCTTTTCCCTTTCCCCTTTCCCCTTTAACCGAACCGTATTGTCCTCCCTCCTGCCCAATGTCCAATGCATCTGTGTTTGAGACGCATTATATTTAAAAAAAATGCATATCTAAATTTGACTAAACCATTTAAGACAATTTTTACTGAACACCGGGTACTTTGGGCTGTTTTACTCCTGAGTGCAGCACTGATGGTAACGCTAGTGCTGTCCCTTTCTCAAGGAGCAGTACCTTTAAGTATGTCGGAATTTTGGCAAGCCATACTCCACAAAGGCGATCCGATTAAACAGACAATTCTTTGGGATTTACGTCTCCCGCGCATTACGGCTGCTCTCATTGTTGGCGCAGCTTTGGGAATGTCAGGAGCATTGCTACAAGGGATGTTACGCAATAGTCTTGCCGATCCATTTATTTTGGGCATTTCTGCGGGTGCTGGATTAGTTGTGATTGTGATGATTGTGTGGCAAATATTCCCGATCGCAATTCCTTTAGCAGCGTGGATGGGGGCAATTCTGACTTCTGCGATCGTTATTTTACTTGGTCGCGCGGGGTCGGGAATTTCGGTTGAGCGGTTGATTCTAGGCGGTGTGGCGGTGAGTTCTTTATTTGGTGCTGTACAAAGTACATTGCTGCTTTTAGCTGAAGATGGTCAAATTCAAATTGCGCTCAGTTGGCTGGTTGGTAGTCTCAATGGACGGGGTTGGCAAGAAATTTCGACGGCTGGCCCTTACATTATTGTTGCATTAATTGGGGGATGCTTACTGGCGCGATCGGTGAATGTGTTGGCTTTGGGCGATGATTTGGCTGTGGGTTTGGGGGTTTCGTTGACGCGATCGCGCTTGTTAATTGGTGGTGTCGCCACTCTCTTAGCCGCAGGTGCAGTCAGCATCAGTGGTTTGATTGGATTTGTTGGTCTTGTTGTCCCTCACGGTGTCCGCCTCATTGTTGGTACAGATCATCGCTTTGTTTTACCACTTTCCGCCCTTGCAGGTGCATGGTTACTGACTTTTGCAGATTTACTCTCTAGATTAGGAGCAGTAGAACTACCAGTAGGTTCTGTCACCGCGTTGTTGGGTTCACCGTTATTTATCTGGTTACTTTATCGTCGTTCTGCTGGGTTTAATAAATTTTGAGCTAATCCGCTTGGATTAAGCCAAAATTGTTTTTTAGCTTACAACTATTTTCAGGTAAACAGACCACGCGGTAGGAGCGTAAGTCCTTGCGCCCCTAGTACGACAGTTGTGGTTCAAATACATAAAAACTACTGTAAGTTGAGACTATAAAATAATATCTTTTACGCCTCAGTGTATAGAAAACCTGCCAAGTTGGCTGTATGAGTTTGGTTGTCTCTGGTAAAGTATTAAAAGTAAATTACTTGTGGGCTATATTTACCGAGCTTTACTATACTTTTAAAAGCATTTAACTAAGTCCGCTCATTTTGCTTTGCTAACGGAATAATAAAAATTGCTGGTGTATTCACTACAACAGCAACAAGCAGAATGATCAGTTTTGGTTTATTTACCTGGCCTATTTTAAAATAGACCAGGTATTTTTATTTACTTGCTTGCATTTATACCAATTACACCCAAAATTATTAGGGCGATCGACAAAAGTTTGATAAATGTAGCAGATTCACGAAACCAAATAATACCAATGATTGCAATTAGGACAGTTCCCAACCCAGCCCAGACAGAATAAGCCACGCTTACTTCAAGTCTCTTGAGAGCAAGAGTTAAAAAACTAAAACAAAGTCCATAAAAAACAAATATTAATACTGAAGGGACTAATTTAGTAAATCCTTCTGATAACTTCATGCAAGTTGTGCCTGAAACCTCAAAAAGTATTGCTGCGATGAGATAAATCCAACTTGTTGACATGTCTTTTGTGAGCGGTTTGTTAGCAGTCTTTTATTATCTCTATGAAAACAAGAAAATACAACACTTTTAATTGATATTAGTGATTGAGTAAATACCCTAATACCAATTATTTGTGAAACTGCACAGAATAATCTGGTTAAAAATTGCGGCAAAATCACCTTATTCAGAAACAATCTAAAATGTAATCGGTATATTATTGTTCCTGATAAATAGGTTAGTAATTCCGATGCCTGGCTTCTTAAATAAGCTAGGTATCTATCTACCTAATATTAGCTTACAGGCATATTCTAGAAATTATAAATTAGATAATTTTTAAATTCAGGTCTTTCTTGTCGAGTTTACCGAACCTCCCTAGTTCAGATTACCCTACATTTATTGTGGTTCGGTAATCATCATAAATCATGTGATAAAAACCGAATTTACACCACTTTTATTTTTAAATACTATGAAAAGCAAGGAAATAAATCCTCAATTAGTTGAACAGCAAAGATACTGATTATACGAGGTGGAAAGATGACATTAGTACGTTGGAACCCCTGGCAAGAATTGAACACAATACAACGTCAAATCAATCGTTTATTTGATGAAGAAACTTTACCATCTGCATTTTTAGAGAGAGGCTACTCTAGAGTTCCTGCTGCTGAGTTAAAAGAAACTGAAGATGCAATTCATCTAAAAGTAGAACTTCCGGGAATTGAGGCTAAAGACCTGGATTTGCAAGTTACAGAAAATGCTGTATACCTAAGTGGTGAGCGGAAGTCTGAAGCTAAAGCTGAAGAGAAAGGTGTAATCAAGAGCGAATTTCACTACGGTAAATTCCAACGTGTAATTCCTTTACCTACTCGGATTCAAAATACTAACGTCAAGGCAGATTATAAAGATGGCATCTTAAACCTGACGCTACCCAAAGCTGAAGAAGAAAAGAACAAAGTCGTCAAAGTTAATCTAGCATCATCTGGCTAATTTCTGCTTTATATCTGCTAGCTATTTATTAAACTAAATAAAAAGCGCTCCCTTTTTAGAGAGCGCTTTTTAGTGTGAATGACTCAGGCTATATAGATTTTTTAGGAAAGTGCAAAATTCTAAATCTTGTAGAGTGTGTTATTGCCGAGAGTAAAGTACTACCTCAGATTTTAGTTGCGCTAGCACAAATGTTCTAACGCATCCTACAAAACTTGCTCTTTCTTAAATTCACCTTTCTTAGTTAACCGTTAAGTTCATCTTCTTGATGGGTTAGGATTACACAGTCAGAAGTTGGTCTGGCAACGCAGGTGAGAACCCATCCTGCATCTATTTGATCGTCGTCTAAGAAGTTCTGATCTGATTGGTCAACTGTACCTGAAATCAGCTTACCAGCGCAGGTTGAGCAAGAACCAGCATTACAAGAGTAAGGCAAGTCCATCTCATTTTCTTCGTTAGCAATCTCTAAGATGTAATCATCTTCAGAAACTTCAATAGTTTTTTCTTCATCTGGAGTCTTTAATGTGACTTTATAAGTTGCCATGTAACAATCCCTAGCTAAATGTGAACTACATTGTTGATCCTACGGGTTTATGTGCTGCTAGTCTAGAGTTAAATGTGGTTGATTACTCTACATCCTGAAGTGCTTGGTGTGAATTGGAAGTGAGAGTAAAAAATTCTGCGATCGCTTCAGCAAATCCCTCAAATGAACTATAATCCCTAGACACGATGGAGACATTCACACCCAACTTCCGCGCATTAGCTGTTGTATAAGGGCCAAAACATGCAATAATGCAACCTTCATAGTCACTTTGCGAGTTGACCATTGTCAAAAAGCTTTCTACTTCCGCCGTGCTACTAAAGGCAATGACATCAATCATTCCTTGATTTATCAGGTTTAATTCAATACTGTAGATACTTGTGTCTAAGCCCTGTGTAATATATGTGGGTACACGAGTTACTTCTATGCCCAATTCCTGCAAATCCGTAATTAAATTGGGTACAACATCAGGTTCAGGCAAAGCAACAACTTCTGGGGCGGGTATCAGCACTTTTTTGCCATAAATTTGCGGAATTTTCGCTAATTCCGCCACAATCCCGGCTGGACTAGATTCTGTTGGAATTAAATCTACCTTGCCACAAAAAGACAATAGGCTTTCTGCATCTTTTCCCAAAGCACATAATTGACATTTTTGTACCACAGATACAGGAATATTTAAATTATTCATCCGGTGAAAAAATGCAGTGATGCCATTTCTACTTGTGAAGACAATCCAATCAAATTCAGCTATGTGGTTGAGAGCAGCATCTAACTTACCGTAGTTTGATAAATAGCAGGTTTCGATAGTAGGCATGAAAACAGGTAAACCACCTTGTTTGATAATTTGTTCAGATAACCTATAAGCATAATTTCTCGGTGCTGTTACTAAAATTCTCTTGCCATATAGAGGTAACTCTCTAGATGGAGTGAGTAGGTTGAGTTGTTTTGATTGGGTGTGCATTTGTTTATCAATAAATGATATGAGCTCAACCTTATCCAAAATAAGCATTGGGATTTAGATGGGGTTGACAGCAACAGATAAATTCCTGACTTCTTCACCGACATCCTCGGCTGAGTAGCAACTTTCCATTAGCCAGTCGATAAAGCCCTTCTGGTTCGATAATAGGGTCGCCTTTTTTCCAAGCACGTGATGTTGGTTCAACATTACGCACCTTACCAGTGGAATATACTGAAATTAATCCATTCCCTGGACTATTACGTAAAGCGCCAGAACCAGTGATGAAAAATGTACCACCTTGTTTGGAACTGCGTGAAATGCAACTATTGGCGATGAGTGCATTGGTGTCGATGAGGTTTGGAGATGCTTGAGTAAAGCTGTTTTGAATGGAACTGGTATCGGGTGCGTTAATATTTTTTATGCCTGAAACACCTAATTGCGAACTGGCAGTAATATCGCTTTTGTCGGTTGGCTGTGGACGCGACTCGATACCGAATATACCTTGGGAGTTGATTTGAACTTTTCCACCTGTTCCAGTGTATGCATTTGCGCTGATGTCGCTGTTTTCTTCGGGGATGGCGACGATGAATTTAGAGTTAATGTTGATGTTACCGCCATCACCCCCAGCTTGTGCCCTACCTGCGGTGGTTGAAATTAAACCGCGATCGCGCAAAAGTAATAAATCAGCGATATCGAGTGTAATGTCACCACCATTACCTGCATTTGTGAAAGAAGCGATCGCACTGCCTTGACCAAGAACTTCCAGAAAATTAGCCTTAATTCTAATATTTCCAGCTTCACCTGTACCGAGGCTACCAGAGACGATTTCAGCATCATCACGTACAGTCAGGCGATTGGTAGTAATATCTATATCACCACCTCTCCCATTACCATCTTCGTCAACTGATGATAGTAAGCCAGTTGCAAACTCACTTTCTGAACCAGTCAGGATAATGCTATCAGCTTTTACCGTTAAATTACCCGCATTTCCGTTTCCCTGAGTTGCCGATACAATCTGGGATTCTTCTTGTACATTTAATAGTTGAGTTTTGATGCTGATATTGCCTGCGTTACCATTAGCTTCATCATCAACCTGAGTTCTGATGCTGCTACTTCCACGTAAATCAATTTGATTGGCATTAATAGTAATATTTCCTGCATTACCTTGATTGAATGTAGAGGCAGAAATTTCTCCGTTATTGCTGAGGTTTAAGCGTCCTGTTGTAACGTCAATGCTTCCTCCAGAACCAATACCTCCCGTTTGTAATTCTGCAAATAAACCTGATGGCACAAATGAACCATCTAGTCGTTCTGCACCAACCCCAGTAATATCAATAGAATCAGTGGCATGAACTACCAAATTACCTCCTTGTCCGCGTCCCCCTCCAAATACTGAGGTTGAGATGTTTCCACCATTACTCAACCGCAAGCGCTCTGTGTCAATAGTTATCGTGCCGCCCCGCACATCGGCATTACTTCCAATCACATCCGAGGTTAACTGACTGAGATAAGAAAAACCCCCGAATCGAGACAGAACTTCTTGTGCAAGAGGCTCAGACAAAATTTCTTCCGCAGCAGGGTTATTTAGTGTGAACTGTTCCTTGGGTACGAAAACAAACCCGTCCAATTCTACATCTTTGGCGCGGATGGTAATATCCCCGGCATTACCGCTGCTATTAGTGGATGTGGTGCTTATATTTCCTCCTTGAGTTAAGGAGAGTCGAGGTGTTTCAATCGTTACATTACCCGCATTTCCTGAGGCAAAGATCGTGCGGCTGGATACCCCGCTAGAGGAACCGCGAGAGAAACCGCTAATCTCTACGTAGTCACTAGCTTTAATAAAAATGTTAGCTGCATTTGCACTGCTAAAAGTATCTGTACTGACATAACCCCCATCTTTGAGATTGAGTCGCTGGGTTTCAATAGTAATATCCCCTGCTGTTGCTTGAGTTTTACTTCCAAATGATGTAGCAATACCTGTAGATATATTACTTTGAGTCACCTCAACCGCATTCCGAGCCTGAATGGAAATAGAACCGACACTTCCACCACCAGATGAAAGTGCTGTCACGCCCCCCCCAAAGAAATTGTTTTGAACTCGCAAAGTGCCCGTTTCAATCCGCAGATTACCTGCTGAACCTGAACTCAAGCTTCCGAGTCTTAAAGAAGCTTGGTTAGTGATATTGACAGCATCTGTGGCTCGTACAGTTAAGTTTCCTACATTACCTGCACCTCCAGATATAACAGAGACAAAGCCGCCATTGATATTAACAAACTCGGTAGCATCAAGGGTGAGGTTTCCTCCATTACCTGCACCAATGGTATTTACTGAGATAACACTGCTATTTTGTGCATTTCCATCTCCGGTAATTGTGATTTTCCCGGCATTGATAGTAATATCACCACCCAAACCTGTGGCTGAATCGCCGCTACTAGAAAAAATCCGACTGCTGTTAGTGAGAGTCACTGCATCGCTGGCTCGAATTTGAATATTCCCCCCCCTCGCTGCACCAAAAGTAGCGCTCTGAATTGCAGAGCCATCCAAACTAAATTGAGTTGTATCAACAACAATTGAGCCGCCGTTGCTACCGTAAAGAAAGGAATTGTTTAGCCCAATTTTTCCGCCAAATAGCTCAATTGCACCATTTCTACCTGTAGCTAAAATTGTTGCATTCGTTAAGTTGATGGGTGCGCGTCCAAAATTTTCTGGTAACTTAAAACCTAATAAGGAGCCATTGACATTCAGCCCAACGGTTGTGTCTCCACCGACTGCTCCCAATTTCACTTGTCCATTTGAGGCAAATAACAAACTATCATCCAAGGCAATTTCACCGCCCATAAGTGCTAAAGTGCTACCAGATCCAACAGACAACTCATTCACTGCTTGACTGGTAATGCTTCCTGGTTGCGAACCAAACTGCAAACCTACTGGTACACTGATAGCCAATAACGGCGGTGCTTGAGGATTTGTGGCGTTAAACTCTACTCTATTGGGAAAAACTAAGCTATTTGCTGTCGTCCCCAAAAAAGAACCCTGTATATCTAACTGGGCATTTTTACCAAACACAATGCCATTTGGATTTAGCAAAAACAAATTTGCATCACCTAATACACCCAATCTTCCGAAAATATTTGATGAGTTCCCACCAGTAACGCGAGAAAAAATATTTGTTATCCCGTCTGGATTGGCGAAATAAACACCTCGACCATCACCGACGTTAAAATCTTGAAAACTGTGAAAAAGGTTAATGCCACGAGCCGCGCCCCCATCGATAATGTCATTATTTTGATTAAAAGGAATGACTTGTGATCGCTCTTTCCCCAGGCTGTTATCGGGAGTTAACTGAGCAAAAGCAGGATGAATAGAAACTGCAACTGCTCCCACGCACCCTAACCATCCTGCGACGCTAAACCGCAAAATTTTCATAATTTCTATTTCCCCATTTCTTCTGTAGGACTAGATATTAGATCCCCGACTTGTTAAAGAAGTCGGGGATCTAAATCATCAATTTAGCGATCGCTAGCAATCTTCTGGAGGTATTCGATGCGTTGTTGAGTATTTTTCTGTTCTACGTCGTTACCTATCAATATTTCTGACTCTGCAAGGTTTTTAACTAAAGTTGCCCCGCTCTGCCCTAGTTTACCATTATCAGTTCCTTTCAATGCTTCTTGGAGTGCTTCATACCACAGCTCGTTTTCAGCATAATAATTTACGCTTTCGGAAATGCTAGTAAATTGGTTTTTAGCAAGTGATTGAGGCTGGATAACGGTAAATTCTGCACGTCTAACAATCGGGCTATTTTCGCAGTAAATTGAGATTTGCCATAAATATGTTTTGCCCACTGTGAGTTCAGGGTAGTCGCGGGGAAGTTCTAGCTTGTTAATCCCGACTATTGTGGGTATTTCTTGAACTTTGCCAATTTGTTTAGGGTTGTTGCTTGAATCAAATTCAGCCAATCGGAATCGCACATTTTGGGAACTTGACATATACCAAGCTAACGTTGGACGGGTGGAAGTGGTTTTACCGATATATGTCTGAGGTGCAAGCTGTGTCAGAGGGATACTGCCGTTACTTGGACATCCACGGGAACCACCTGCACGGGAATGTCCGCTAGCTGGTTTGCGATCACGTGGTTTAAACTCAGCAAATGCTGGCAATGCTGTCATTAGAAAAACCATGCCCACCACTAAGCTTGTAAGTCTGCGGTTATTTCGCCAAAATCCAATATGTTGATGACTCATGGTAGATGTTGTTGATTGTAGGGTTATCTGAAACTTTTAAAATTCTTAATTTTTTCCGATTTCTATGAGAGATTGTTTTAAAAGTGGCTAGTTATGTATCAAATATTTTTATCTCCTCCTAAATCCTCCGATAAAGTGGAGGACTTTGAGTGCTTATTCCCCTATTGTTTGGGGGATATCGGAGGAATAGTGAGACAATTTGCTACTTTTCAAACATTCTCTGAGCAGAATCATAAATATAAGTTTTAAAACTCAAATTCTCTCTTAAGTTTCCAACTAAGTTCACAGATAGTCCCGCGAGGAGAAAGTGATTCGCGTAGAAACTCTCCTCTTAATTGTTGAGCAAGTATTTTAGAATGCTTTGTGCCTTTATTTTCTAGTTTTGATGTGATTCCCGAACCATTATCTTTGACGGACAATTTATAGTTATTTAAACTACAAATACCTGATGCTTCTACACGCTTGACTCCTTGGGCATGTTTGCCAACATTACACAAAGCTTCTTCTAAAAAAAGACAAACTCCCCGTTTGTCTTCCATACTTAAATATTTATCATCAATTGGGTCAAAATTGCGAATTTTAACTTTTAATGTTTTAAAATTTTCAAAATCCTTTCGTTCTAAGGTACTAGAATAAACTTCATATAACAAATCGTGAAGTGGTCGATTCAATTCAAGAATTAATCCGCTACCTAAACGCAAACTCTCTTCTGTAGTTAATGCTTCGAGTTTGAGAAATTCGCCAATCTCTCTAATCTCCCGATCGAGTTTTTCAAATTGTCCCAGCAATTGCTCGTAAGAGATATCTTTAGCACGTAGATGCTTTAATCCATAAGCGAGGGTTTGCAAAGGGCCATTATGAATTACGGTAAAAGTATTTTGAATGGTGTTTTGACGTTCGTGAATTTGCGATCGCAAGAATTTATCATGCTGGTAAAATGCAAAAGCACTCAAACCTACGCCATTTACGGCTAATACAAGTAAACCCGGTGTTACAGGAATCCATACACCCCACACCCACAGCATCATATACCCGCAGCTAAACAGACAAAATCCCGCTACACTCACACACAGTATATTTTTCCAAACAGATTGGGTCAGCCGTCCGATCATAATCGGCAAAACCCCCCAAATCAATATCCATGTATACTCTCCAATATCTCCCCAACTGTGCAACATTGGGCGACCATCCATTACAGTACTCAAAATTTGACTGATCACATGAGCGTGGTAGTCAATGCCATAAATTTGACCGCTTAATTTTAAGCCAGGCAAGGCAGATGTATAAATAGCATCTCCCGTACTCAGGTTGCGGTTGCCAACTAACACAATGCGATCGCGCAGCAATTCTGCATCAACTTGACCATTGAGAATATCGCGTAGCGACACAACATTAAAAGGTTGCTCACTGTTGCGGAAGTTCATTAAAATTGACAATCCCCCATCATCGACCCTGACGTATCCGCCAAAATTATGGGTAATTCGGGGTAATTCAATCGCACGGAATTTGATTGTATTCGGGTCATTTTTTCCCGTTTGCAACTCAATTCCTTTTGCGTCTAAATATTTAGTAACTAACTGCAATGCTAAAGAATATTTATCTTCGTTGATATTTTTAGGATTCGGCGTATACAACAAATAGCGCCGATTTTTGCTATCCTCATCATTAGGTAAATCAATAAATCCAACTCTTTCGGGTGGCAAGCTCTGGGGTGGTGAAGTTTCTGCGGGTGGTAAAATTTTTTCAATGCCAATAATCTTAGAATTTGACCGTAATACCTGTGCTAGTTGTTCGCCACCAGGTTCAACAGGAACATTTTTGAAGATATCCAAACCAATAGCTATGGGTTTATAAGTTTCCAACTTGGTGAGCAACTCTGCAATCTTCTCATCTGGAATTGGATACTGCTTAACCCATGTAATATCCTTTTCATCGATACCCACAATTACTATATGTTCATCACGTTTTTCTACCGGACGTAGACGTAACATCGTATCGAGAAGCATCCATTCCCAAGATTGCATTCCCCCAGTTATTCGGATCAACATCACCATAAATAGGACTATAATCCCTGGAGGTGCAGCCAGCGACCACAACCCAAATTCTTGGCAAATACGATTCCAGATTCCCCTTCTCATTTAATTTAAGATTAATTTTCCCTATATTTAGAGCATATTGAAAGTATTTGAATGACATTTGTCGTAGAGGTACAGCTGATACCTTTAGCGTGTGGTCTATTTAGGTGAAAATAGCTGTAATTAATCAATTAAACCTTCTTCACGGGAACGAATTTCGGTGAGGATTCGCATATTCTTACCACTTTGCTTGCAGTCTTCAGGATACACCCCCAAAACATCCTGAATCTTCGTCCAGTAAGTACGTACCGCTCGCTCCGATTTATACATTCTGTCTGCGATCGCCTTATCTGTCAAACTCTCTTCAAAAGCCAAACGCAACACATCCAACCATTCCGGCTTGAGTTCGATTCCTGTTTTGATGTCTTTGGTGTGAGTTGCACCCTGAAGTGCTAAATTAACCCGCATGAGCATTTCATCTTCGGGTAATCCTTTATCTGCGATCGCAAACCCACCTTGATGATTATCAATCTCGTGTTTAATTCTGATTAACGCCTTCACATAACTAGTTTGCACTATGAAATTCTGATGGGGATATTCTTTAAGTAAAGTTTGCAACAGCTTAATTCCGGTATCAATTTCTGCTGTCTCCCCTTGGCGATCGGGAATTGATAAATCCATCACAATCAAGTCAAACTGGTAACATTGCACTTGAGAAAGTGTATCTTTTGCCGTCTGAGCCTTGATAATAGTAGCTTCAGGATACTTTCGATTTAAGACATCAAGAGTACCAGTCAAAATTAATTGGTGGTCATCGACAACAAGAATACCAAGCTTCTTTTCCACTGCTAAATGCCCATAAACTTGATGTTCTTTCAAACTTTTCATCACCATATTTTTATCCAAATTAAAAGTTTTTTAAGCTTTACTACTCAATACTTAGCCATTGCAGGTAATATTTAAAATCAGCACTCTTTTAAATGTCCTCCTCTTTTAAGTATCCGCCTATTTTAATTGGAGATGAATGTCCTACATATACAGAAAAGTGCAAATAATGCTGAGAGGAGATTATTCATCACTACTCAATACTTTTCGGTTAAACCCAATAATCTCTCTTTTGGTCTGGGGAAGGGTTAAAGGGGAAAGGGAAATTCAAACCCTTTCCCTTTCCCCTTTAACCCTTAACCGAAAAGTATTGCATCACTACTAGCTTATTTTCAATTCATGCACTGAGAAGGTTCTGGGAATCTGGATATTGTAGTATGTATGATTTTTGACAATGACAAAACCCGCAGAGGTCAGCACCAAACGCTTAATTAGCCTTGCACCCGACAACTGGGTGAGATGGTTAACTCAAATTACCGACATTACAGTTGAAGAAATTCTCAACTCAGAATTTCAATGGATAAGTAGGGAAAGTGATGTTTTAATGAGGTAAAAAACTTATGGACTGGATAGATTTTTTTCTAGCTTGGTTAGCAAACCTATATTAGGGCTATCTTTTTTTACATTATCATTAGTAAGTATGGAGCAAAGGCACTCGTTTCCCATACAGATAGAACAGGTGATCGTCCTGCAAGGACGGGGCTTCATACCCATTTTTTCGGTGAGGCGATGCTACAACATCTGATAACTCAACAATATTATTTCGCATTAAAGCTTTTCTCGGCACTGGGCTGCGGGCTGATAGCCGGAGTCTTCTTCGCCTTCTCGACTTTCGTGATGAACGCCCTTGCTCGGCTGAAACCGCCACAGGGCATTACCGCTATGCAATCCATCAATATCACGGTAATCAATCCATTTTTTATGACAGCGTTTTTGGGAACGGCTGCGGCTTGTATCTTTCTTTTAATCTCTTCGCTATTAAAGTGGCATCAACCCGGTGCTGCCTACTTGCTTCTCGGCAGCTTGCTCTACCTCGTTGGTACATTAGGCGTGACAATAGTTTTCAATGTACCGCTCAACGAAGCCCTGGCGAAAGTCGAGCCGGACAGTACTGAAGGTGCGAGCCTATGGTCTAGCTACTTGACCAACTGGATAATCTGGAATCACATTCGGACGGTAGCGGCGCTAGCAGCCGCGGCATCGCTCACCACCGCGCTTTGTTTGGGTTCAATAATCGTAGAGGGAATCGATAATACGGTTAGGTAACTCCCCTACTAATGGGTAAGTAAGTTGGCGAAATTAAAGCTAACTGGCTAAGGCTGTCATTTGTCATTGGTCATTAGTAAGGGTTTTAAGCCTATTTACGTTTCGTAACATACTTAGTTTTTTTGTGACTAATTAAATTATTTGCTCAACCATTCCTGCCATTTTTGAGCAGCCTTGTCACGTTCTGCCTTTTGGCCTGCAGGATCATAACTTCCCAAACTCTGCCACAACTGATTCCAGTCTTGCCCTTGGGGTAGCTTACTCACTACAGCCTTAACAATCAAAAAAGCCCGCTCACGAGTGAGATCGTTTGGTGCTTGCAAAAGAGGAATTACCAAAGGTAAAACTTCTTTTCCGCCTCGCATTAAAGGATACATCGAAGCTGTGTAGGGATTGTGCAGAATGTCAGGGTAATCATCAAGGGTAGCGACCAAAGCGGATAATGAGCGTTTATCTCCTAATTGGTGTAGGGCAGTGGCAGCACGGGCACGCACTTCTGGATTAGTGTCATGGGTGGCTTGGAACAAAGCATCGGCACTAGCGGGATCGGCAATTTCGCTCAGTCCCTCGGCGGCAAGCCGACGGGTACGGGGGTTGGGGTTAGTCAAGGCTTCCAACAAAATCGGGGTGGCTTTTTTGCCTAAACGAATCAATTCACCTAGTGCTAAAGCGCTAGTGTCTTGATCTGTAGAGTAGAGACGTGCTTTGATCTGCTCCATAGGTGTCGCAGTAGCGTCTTGATTATTCATATACAAATTTCCTCCGATGGCCAGCATCACAACTATCACGAATATTCCTATTGTTCTCAAGATCAAGGTGTCCCTCCTCCCCCTGCTGGTGCTGCTGGTGCTGCTGCTGGCACATGCTGAAAGCTCAAGACAACTCGGCGATTGCCCCGGCGATTTGCTTCTGTATCTTGGTTAGTTGTGGCATCAGGGGTAAAGTCTTCGGTTGAACCAGAGCCAATAGTAACAGCACTAATTTGAGCTTCAGCTACACCCTTAGCACGCAGGGCTGCTCCCACTGCCTGCGCTCTGCGTAGAGATAGATCGAGGTTGTGCCCAGATGCGCCGCCGCGCCTGTCAGCGAAGCCTTCGGGAGTTACTTTTACATCAGGGAATCGCCGCAGGTAATCTAAGAATGTATCAATCTTGCCTGTTTCGCTGGAACTCAGTTGGTCGCTGTCGAAATCAAAGTAAAAAATGACTGGTTCGTGTACGTAAAAATCTTGATGCTTCTGCAAAGCTGCATCGAAGGTGGCAGATTGACCATCCTGTGCTGATGCATGATCGTTCTCAACTTTGCCAGCACGGATTTGGAAGCCCCAATGAAGCGCTCCGTAAGTTGTCATGGTGTCTTCTCCCTTAGCCACCGTCTGAAAGTCGAAGTTGAACTCACCAGCCCCTCCGGGAGCATCGGTTAGTTCTGCTGCTTTGATGTCGGTGGGGTCATCGGAGCGTTTGTAACCAATAGTGGCTCCACTTGCCCCACTAGAAGAGGGTCGTGAAAGTCCAGGGGTTGCGGGATTGGGTTGGGCTGGGTCGTTACCAAAGGGGTACTGGGCAGGTAATGCACTTCCGGCTGCGGCATTGGTTCCTGTACCACCGTGAGCAGGTGCATCATTATGCAGCGCATCAGTGAAATATCCGCCTTCAACTCCCGTGGTTGCATCAGCAGTGGTACGGAGGCTAGCACCACTAGCAGCAGGTAAAGACTGAGGTTCGACATTTGTACCTGTAGCATTTGTCAGACGCACAATCTGAATCAGTCCAATCTGGTTAGAGTAGGGAGCGGTGGTTTTGGGTTTGAAACGAATAGTAATCGGTAAACTCGCGCCGTTGGGTGTGGCATTTACTTCAAAAATACCGTGTGTCAGATCGTATGTAGGGTTAATTGCCCGTTGAATCAATTTTCTCTGGGCTGTTCCTGTCTGCTGCACCACATGAGTCAGTTCATGGGCGGTTAATGCATCATTACCTGGTGACTTGCCTGCACCAAAGAAAATGTTTTGCTGGTGCGTAAATGCCTGAGCATTTAAATCCTGATTCATCTGCACCGATTGAGTGCCTGTATGTACCCGTACTTGACTAAAATCTGTACCAAAGCGGGGTTCCATGAAAGAACGCACGGCATCTGGTAATGGGCTTCCTCCACTTTCACTGCTGTTTAGCCGATTCTCAAAGTTTTCCCCAGTTTGGAAGCTGTCATTGGTAGCGAGTTGTAGCGATCGCTTAGTTTGTAATTCTTCTTCTGGTAAAATCTCTCTTTGGATAGATGCATTAATAAGTTTCGTTTGTAGTTCCTCTTCCTCTTCTGGCATTGCCTCCCGTTGCACTAAGGGAGTTATGGCAGAGGCTAGAGGCTTAGTTTGCACTTGGTCTTGAGTCTGTGTATTCTGCAAACCTATTGGCTCTGGTTCAGCCATTCGCATAACCTGATCGGCAACTTTATCGGCTTCCTGCTCATAATGGTCGTCTGGCGCACCAACCGTGAGTTTTGCCTGGGGACGATGCAAGGATATGCGACTAATATCATGACTAAGGGGCTGTTGTTTGACGGCTTCTGGTTCCAAGAATTGCTCATCAGCAGACTGCACTTCTTGAAGCTCTGTTGATGCCTCAGTTAGTCTTTGGATTGGAGGATTATTTGTTTGTAAACCAAAGCCACGCATTGGAGAAGCCAGTGTGGGAATAGTTGATAAAGCAAGGGACGGATTTAGAACAGTGGATATACCTGCTTTTTGGTGCTGAACTATGCGTAGATGCCCAGAAGCTTGTTGTCCGTCATTGCTCATATCACACTTCCTTCATTTATGGCTTAACCATAGGCATATTGATAACACACATCATAAAATTTATCTAATTGCGATCGCTATGGACTAAAGTGGAAATTATTTTGCAATGCGATCGCACTACTGATTACCTAGAGTCGGCCCAGAGGTACCAGCACTCACAGCTTGGTTACGACGCTTGCGGACATCGGCAGCTTGCTGTTGTGCCTTTTCAATCGCTTCATTCTCCTCTGCGTCTGTTGTATACATACCAAAATCCACTATTCCAAGTGATGCGAGATGATCCTCAATTGCATCGATATCTATGATGTTAGAATCCTTCTTTAGCCTGCTCATCCATAAAATCCAAATATCTTTCTCCATCTGGATGACATCATAGTTAGGCATATTGGCAATACTACCCTCTAAAGCAGACATTTTTTCGCTCGCTTGGTCAAGTGCTTTATCCAATGTCTTAGATCCTTTGTCAGTACTGAGGACAGCCATAACAAGATCAACATCCTCGTCAGGGGTCATATCTGCACCGCCGCCGCGCTGTGCTTTGATCTCACCGATTGCATACTCTGCTGCAGCCATTAATAATGCCTGATCCAAACTACCCGATCCAATCTTTGCCATTGATTCATGCAGTTTACTCAAGGATTTCCAAATCTCCATCTTTAACACTTCAGGTTTAAGCCCATCGGGTTGTATATCTTTCCCGGCGACATCAGTCAGTCCACCTGTTGCCTTCGCAGTACCAGCCTCACCAACTTCACCGGCAGCTTCACCAGCTGCCATAAATGCCCATTTACCCAATCCTGTTGCAGCCCCCTTACTTAATCCTTCAACAAGTGCTGCTGCTCCCACTGCCTCAAAACAAAGCCCAACCGCAACACCAATGGCAATTCCTACCACCAGATCAACTAACTCTTGCTGATCGCGGGCTTCCTGTTGGGCAGCAGCCATAACTGTGGCAAACTGTTTGTAAGCTTGATCGTAACGCTCAGAGACCCTTAGCAGTTGTCCCTTTAACGACCCAATGGCTCGGTTGCCATCGCTCTGCAACTTGGTAATTTTTCCTAGCCGCACCAGTGCATTTGCTCTTGCAGATTCCACACTTGGACGGTTCTTTTCCAACAGCAGCAATGTTCCTTCTTGAGGATTAAGATTTTTGTCAGTCTGATCGTCTCGTTGAATCACAGCCTGTGAAATAGGTTGGATATTTTGGGGGTTTTGCTCTCTTTGCACTAGAGGAGTTATTGCAGCTGCTAAAGGCTTGGTTTGAACCTTTTCTTGACTCTGTTCTTCTGGTAGAATGTCACGTTGTACGCCAGAATCAGGCATCGATATGACTTGATTTGCCGTCATGTCAGCTTCTTGTTCGTATTTATCTCCAGGCTGGCTAACGGTAAGTTTTGCCTGTGGGCGACGTAACGATATACGACTTATGTCGTGACTAAGGGGTTTTTCTTTGATGGCTTCTGGTTCCAATAATTGCCCATCAGCAGACTGTGCCTCTTGAAGGTTTGGGGCGACTTCAGTTACTGTTTGGAGTGGAGCAGTATTAATTTGTGAACCAAAGCCGTGTATTGGGTTCGCTAGTGTCGGAATACCTGGTGAGGCAAGCGACGGATTCGTAAAAGTTGATGCGGCTGATTTCTTGCGCCCAATTATGCGATCGCTCATCTCACCCTACCTTAGATTCACAAGGCGTATTTTTGAAACGAATTATACAGTTTGTCTAGTTGCGATCGCTATCGACTTAAGTGGAAATTATTCTCTAATGCGATCGCTCATCTCACTTTTAGCTATACTAAATACGACAAAAATTGCTTAAAACTTTGTGATTGTGCCATAAAGTTTGTCTCATTATCGATAATAAAAGCAACCCTTCAGCAATTTCCCATTGTACTCTATTAGTAAATCGTAACAATATTTTTAACTATGACTACGCAAACACTACCTCCACCAGAAGTTTATCAAGGTCAGTTTGGGGAATTTACAATTACTCAGAGCGATCGCACTGGCGTAATGATCTACCGCGCTGGCTTAATGGTAGCAGCAGTCAGCTTTGCTATAGGCAGCGCTTTGATTTTGTTCAACAATAACCCGACTGTTGTCACTGCACTTACACCTTTATATGCTTGTTTTGGTCTCGCTCTTGGTGTAAGTTTATTTACCATTCATATCTACATGGCATCACTGCATCGAATGTTGCAAATTTTTTGGGCGATCGGTAGTATGGCATCAGTAATTCTGGCAATCTCTAGTACTCAACCTTTAGCTCTAACTGTTTACAATCAGCCTCTTACCTTATTTGGGGTTGGTTTTATTTTCGTTGCTTTGACAGGGATTTATTTTAAAGAGGCTTTTTGCTTCAATCGCTTAGAGACTAAAGTATTAACCCTAATAGTACCGCTACTGTTATTAGGACATTTGGTGGGAATTTTACCAACTCAGGGCGAAAGTGTTTTATTAGGAATTTGGGCAACGTTGTTTTTGGTATTTGCTCTGCGAAAGACAGTGCAAGCAATTCCTGCTGATATTGGAGATAAATCTGTATTTACTTACTTGGAAGAACAACGTCTAGCTAAAATTTAATGCAGGCAAAAAACCGTCGGCGTAAAAATTTTCCAAAAATCAAACTAATAAAACGCCAAGAAATGTGGACACTTACGGCTCAGGGGTGGGCGATTGCGATCGCTTCGATTGTTTATTTAATATTTTTCGCTATTACTCATGTACACTCATTTCTCGCCGTGACTTCCCCTATTAAATCAGCAGAAGTATTAGTTGTTGAAGGATGGCTACCAGATTATGCCATACAACAAGCTTTAACTGAATTTAAAAACGGTTCTTATAATCTAGTAATTACTACAGGAGGATCGATAGAAAAAGGAAATTATCTTAGCGAATACAAAAGCTTTGCAGAAGTATCAGCTGCTACCTTCGAGAAACTCGGTTTAGAATCGGAGAAGGTAGTAGCTGTTCCGACACCAATGGTAATAAAGGATCGTAGTTATGCATCTGCTGCTGAATTTTATCGCTGGCTATCCGATTCCAATTTAAAGCTACAATCAATTAATGTTTTTTCTTTGGATGTTCACACCCGTAGGAGTTGGTTTCTATTCAGAAAAATACTTACACCTAAAGTCCAAGTTGGTGCGATCGCAGCTAAAACTCATGATTACGATCCAAACAAATGGTGGGTTTCTAGCCAAGGTGTGCGGACAATTCTTGATGAAGGCATCGCTTATATCTATGCGCGGTTTTTGAATTGGAAAGCCTAAAAGTAATAATTTGTAATTCCCAGATCCCCTACTTCTCAAAGAAGTCGGGGATCTATCTACTGAGTGTTTTATGTTGAATTAGGACACCTATTACACAAGAAAATTTGGAATGTTTTTCTATTTGGAATTACCTGAATTATCTAGTATTTGTAATAATGCTTGTCGATAAATTTTTAGACCCTCGGCATTGAGATGGTCGCCATCGCTCGTAAAATTCTCTTTAAGAACATTATTTTCATACAATGGTGCTAGTCCTGCTGCTGCAACTGGTACTTTTTCTTTTTCAGCGACTTGATTAATCAGAACATTAATTTGTTCAACTTTAGGAAGTGGGGCTGCAACAGTTGGATCTAAGCTGGCTGCAACTGTTGAATAAAAAGCCGGAATCAGAAAAATCTCTTTATTTCCCATTGTTCTAACAAGTGCGATCGCCTCTTGGAGATTTTTGCTAAACAATTCATCACTAATTCCATACCAAGCATCATTTCCACCTACGGCAATAATAGCTTTTTCGCATTTAACTTTAGTAGAAATTAAACTTTTCAATTGTTCCAGTAATGAGATTGTGCTTAGGCCATTTAACCCAAAATTAAAAGTGCCGCTTCCAAGGGTATTACCAAGCCCAGCCGAAATAGAATCGCCAAATAAGCAACCTGAAAACTGTTTATCTTGGGCGGCGAGTATTTGATATTGCAGTGCAATTTTTCCAAAAGGTGAAGAACTTACATTGTCTTTTGGTGGTGCATCAGCAGAATTAGAAGAGGAATTTGCCAGTCCAACTAGCTTAGAAATTTTTGACACGTCAACAACTAGTTGATTACTAGGATATGCTTCTAAAAAGCTGATTAATCCTAGACCTTCTGGTGATTTTGCTCCGATGATAATGGCAGAACGTAGGGCTTGTGTACTGGCTTGATCGCGACGGGCGATCGCACCAGAAGCAAAAGATAAAATTTGCTTGCCCATTCCTGAATTTATCAACTTATCTAAAGCCACAATATCAAGCGACATTTTCACTTGAAGGGCTTCTTGAAACTTCTCTTTCTCTTTAGCGCTGAGGTAATCTAAGAAAGATTGTAAATCGCTAGAAGCCTTTTGCTTCTCGCCATAGTTGCGTATATCTGCCACCGGGATCGATTGCTCAAACAACCCGTATCTGACAGTAACTTTCTCGGCTGCCAAACTAGGCAACAAACCAAGACCACTATGCACCAGTAAAAATATTAAGCACCCAGATAGGCTTATTAAAAGACGATAAAAATATTTCATCACAGAAGATCAGAAGATAGATAGTCAATAGTTAATAGTCAAGAGTCAAGAGTCAAAAGTCAAGGGGTTAGTCATTTGTCATTAGTTATTAGTCATTTGTCATTTGTCATTTGTCATTAATTCTTTCCCTGCTCCCTCATCCCCCTCAACAGCCAAGCCCAATTTGGGAATACTCAATCCAGTGGGCGTGAGGATGAAACCGTGGTGGAAGAAGGCGCATATTGGATAGCTTGGGCGCAAATTTCGGGAATTGGCCCGGTATTATTGCGACGGCTGCAACAGCATTTTGGCACGCTGGCAACAGCTTGGAACGCTACCAAGGTAGAATTAGGAGAAGTGGAGGGTTTTGGTTTTCAGACACTAGAAAAAGTAGTACAACAGCGATCGCGTTTGCACCCAGAACAACTATTCACCAAGCACCAGCAAGAAAATTCCCATTTCTGGACACCAGCAGATGCAAATTATCCCCGCTTACTGCTGGAAACTCCCAGTCCACCGCCGATTTTGTACTATCGCGGTGAAGTTGAACTCCAAGAAAATCTCGGACAAAAACCGATGGTTGGGATTGTCGGAACCCGCCAACCCTCAGAATACGGTATCCGTTGGACTCGCCAAATTAGTACAGCTTTGGCTAAAAATGGCTTTACAGTTGTTTCTGGGATGGCAGAGGGAATTGACACCGAAAGCCACAGCGCTGCCATGAAAGCAGGTGGACGCACGATCGCAGTTTTGGGAACTGGTGTAGATGTGATCTATCCACATAAAAATCGGGATTTGTACAAGCAAATTTTGACGGCTGGATTAGTTGTGAGTGAGTACCCCACAAAAACCCCACCCGATCGCACGCACTTTCCCCGTCGCAACCGAATTATTGCGGGTTTAAGCCGCGCCATCCTCGTAATGGAAGCGCCTTTAAAATCTGGTGCGTTAATTACTGCTACCTACGCAAATGAATTTGGTAGAGATGTCTATGCCTTACCTGGAAGAGTGGACGATCATCCATCTCAAGGATGCTTAAAGTTACTGAGTCAGGGAGCTTCTTTGATTGTCAAGGAATTAGATGAACTGTTAACAATGCTGGGAGCAATACCACAAATTGATGGAGTCGAGGCTTCCACAGCGCCAGAAAAGTTAATGCCAACTTTATCGCCAGAATTGCAAACGGTAATGGATGCGTTTACAAGTGATGCTTTACCCTTCGATTTTATTGTCCAACAAACCGGTATGTCTGCTGGCTCAGTTTCGGGCGCTTTGTTGCAGTTGGAACTTATGGGTTTAGTTTCGCAATTACCAGGGATGCGGTATCAAAAAAGTTAAGAGTTCAAGGACAATAACATTAATTTAGCTTTGCTTTTAGCAATTTAATAATTATCTTTGAGGATAATACTGTTGATTAATAACTGGAGACTGATAACCATTTGTCGGTACAGTACTTCCCATCCCATTAGGTACAGGACTGATAACAGGGGGCTGATAACCACTCATGGGTACAGTACCTGTCGTACTGTTGGGTAAAGCAGGATTCCCAATCTGGGGCTGATAACCATTTGCGGGTATAGTGCTTGTGGTACTGTTGGGTGTAACAGCATTTTGGTTAAACTCTTGGTAGGCAGCACGAGAAATTGAGCTAATCAGTTTTTCGGCGCGAGGGTCATTTTCGGGGCGTTGTACCATGACGGTGGCTATATAGCGTTTGCCAGTAGGAACAACAATTAAACCTGTGTCTGCCAGCATAGTACTGATATCGCCCGTTTTGTGGAATGCTCTTGCGCCTGTTCCCAAACCCGATGGTAGTAGAGTGTCTCTTTGGGTACGACGCAAGATATCGAGCATGAGATCGCGTGATGGCATACTGACTAAATTCCCCTGACTCACAATAGCCATCAAATTCGCCAATTCTTTGGGACTAGTAGTATTTGTTCCTTGCAAATCTGGCAGGCTATTACGAATTGTTGTGGTTGTCAATCCCCAAGTGCGGAAACGCTGGTTTAACGCCTCCATCCCTCCTAGTCGAGCAATCAGCATATTTGTCGCCGTGTTGTCGCTGATTGTAATCATTTTAGTGACGACTTCCAGGGCATTGTACTTGGTTCCGGCTGGTTTTGACCCCATATCTCCAGAACCGCCAGCTACCATATCCTGTTGCATGGTCAGCATTTCATCAAGGCGAATTTTCCCCGCATCCACATCTTGGAAAAAGGCAAGTAGAATCGGCACTTTAATTGTGCTAGCTGCTGGAAAACTGGTAGAGCCGTTGACATCCACATAATTGCCAGTGTCCAAATCTACCAAGAAAATACCGGGTGCAAGATTTGGGTAGTTTGCTGCCAAATTTTGCACGGCATTTTTCAAGGAAATAATTTCCTGAGATAGGTATAGGCTCGAAGATGCAGTTGGGGGAGCTTGGGTAGGTTGTGGCTGCGATCGCGCCACATTACTATTAGATTGAGGTGCAGAAGTTGTACTGATGCGATTAGCCGGGTCTAATACTGACAACACCGTGCCCACAATTGCACCCATTCCAACACCCACTATCAACAATCGCACAACATATAACATAGTTTTGGCCATTGGCTTTAATCGCGTTTTCCGCGATGAACGCAGGCCTCTTTTTGGCTTTTCCATCCGCACTGTTTTCACCATTACAGCACCTGGTCGAAAGGGAGGAATTTTCCCCTTTACAGTTGGTATTGGTTTTACTGCTGTTGGCATGACTAATCCCGATTTTACCCTACGTGTAGCACCAGGGCTTGGGGGGGGAGCAACGCGATTTTTGGAGCGTGCTAGCGCCGCTTCTCGTCCATTGGCAGCTTGCTGCTGGCTATTAGCTTTAACTTTCTTTTGCGCCACTTTTTGAACTTTTTGTGGACGTTGGCGGCGATTTAGGGGTTGTCGCCGCGAGAAAGCTGTTAGTTCGTCACTTGACTCTGACACAGTTACTCCTTGTGACCGACTTGACTGTTTTCTTGCAGACTCCTGACCCAAAACTTAATCTTTAAGCAATATTAATACTCAAAATTAATACTCAAATTCCACTTTGCCACTAAGTAGCATTTTTGTGTTTAGTTTAAGCCATATTAAATATTTTGGGGGGGTGATTGCGTATATATTAAACGAATAATTACAAGTTTTCACCATCCCTCTGGTTTTTCAGAGCCCATTCTACCTGCTGCAAAATTCCTCGCAGCATGGCTACTTCCCTAGTTTTCAGATGAGCGCGATTATATAGTTGGCGAAATTTTCCCATACGACTAGCTGCTGTATGGGGATATACATAACCAATTTTCAGTAATAGTGATTCTAATTGCTGGTAGTATCCTTCTAAAACATCTAAGGGTGCGAGTTCAGTTTGGGTTATGGTCTGAGTGTCAAATTGTTGGGCAGATTGTGACAATTCATAACAGCAGATTGCCACAGCAGTAGCTAAATTCAGGGCTACATAATCTTGACTGGTGGGAATACCAACAAATCTTTGGGCATAATTTAATTCTTCATTGCTTAATCCCCGGTCTTCCCTGCCAAAAATCAGTGCTGTGGGTTTTTCTGGTTCCTCCAGTAACCAGGGTAGTGCAGTGCGGGGGTTTTCTAAAGGTGTTTCTAAACTGCGAACGCGACCGGTGGTGGCGATCGCCCGTACACATCCATGCAATGCTTCTGGTAAGGTTGCCACTAATACCGCAGATTCTATAATTTCCTGAGCGTGAACAGCCATCATCAAAGCTTCCGTCGAGAGCGGATCGCATTGGGGGTTCACTAATACTAAATTATATAACCCGAAATTTTTCATTACCCTGGCGATCGCCCCGATATTTATCGGCCCAGCTGGTTCTACCAACACAATTCTTAATCCAGCCAAGCCCATGTTTTGCCTCCTGCGATCGCACCATAAAATATTTTTAGGCTAACTCTCAGCGTTGTAGTTCTGCTGAAGAGTTTTCTTGAAATCATTTTACCTGTTTGACGCACTCACCCCTCGAAGAGGTGGAAGTAAAGAAGGCAGGAGGCAGAAGGCAGAAGGGAAGAATGTGAACAGGGCAATAAAGCCGCCCAATTCTTGGCCACCAAATCAGAGATTATGGTGGGGGACTCAGACCCATGTTCCCTCTGATCACGGGCAGAGGGCGAAAACAGTATTCCTTCTGCCTCCTGCCCTCTGCCTTTCTTGTTCAACCACTTATGTGAGATGCTGATTGATGATTAGTGAGTTTTGCCAATGTCTGTTGTTTCTGCCATCACTGTTACTGTTCCCGCCACAACTGCTAATTTGGGGCCTGGTTTTGATTGCATCGGTGCAGCTTTAAAGCTGTACAACGAGTTCAAATTCACTCGCCTAGAAGAAGGTGGGCTAATTATTCATGTCACTGGTACCGAAGCTGAACGAGTCCAAACTGATGAAAGCAATCTTCTCTACCAGGCGTTTGTCAAATTCTATCAACATATAGAGCAAACGCCGCCAACTGTGAAAATAGAGATTAAGTTAGGTGTCCCACTGGCAAGGGGTTTGGGTAGTTCGGCAACAGCAATTGTGGGCGGATTAGTTGCGGCAAATCAACTTGAGGGTGCTACTCTTTCTCAGTCGCAGGTGATGGAGTTAGCGATCGCAATGGAAGGACATCCTGATAATGTAGTGCCAGCTTTGTTGGGAGGATGTCGTCTGGCTGCTACCAGTGGCACAGCCTGGGAAATTTGTGATGTTCCTTGGCATAAAGATGTTGTACCAGTTGTGGCTATTCCTAATTTTGAACTTTCCACTTCAGAGGCGCGGGGTGTTTTGCCAACTGAGGTGAGTCGCGCTGATGCGATTTTCAATACGGCACATTTGGGGTTACTGTTGCGCGGCTTGGAAACTGGTAACGGACAATGGTTAAAGACAGCTTTGCAAGATAAGTTGCATCAGCCCTATCGGAAAGCTTTGATTCGTGGTTATGATGCTGTCAACATTGCCGCTGTTAGTGCTGGTGCTTATGGTATGGTAATTAGTGGTGCGGGGCCGACACTGTTAGCTTTGACAGATCAATTACACTCAGAGGCTGTGGAGGCGGCGATGTTAGCTGCTTGGCAAGAAGAAGGAATTACAGCCGAGGTGCGATCGCTTTCCCTCGATACCCAAGGCGCAAAAAGCTTTTAAGATTTTACTCAGCACTTAAAACTCGATTTATGGAGCAAATTCAGGCTGAAGTGGCGGCGCTTAACTCTCAAATTGAAATTCTTTTAGAAGAACGCGCTGCACTAACTATTAATAATGTCATCTCTAGCGAGAATGATTCACCCCAGGCAATGGTTGAAGCATATCGCCGTCAAGCCAGGGAAAATGCCCAGTTATCAGTTGAACTCCAAGGCATTGATGCTGCGATCGCAGCTTTGGAAGTCCAAATCAAACAAAAACAAAATAAATTAGTGCGTTGGCAAGTTGAATCAAAACAACTTACCCAACAGCAGCAGCTAGAAGAAGCGAAAGAAGTGGCACAGGTTCATGCTCAACGCATTAATCAACTGGCTGGAGAATTGGCGGCAGAAGTCCGTTTTCTTAAAGCTTGTGCCAATGAACTGAGTCCAATGTATTGGCAGATTTATTACAAGCCTTTCATTACTGGGTTCAAAACAATCTCCGTTCCTTATGTCCGCTCTGATTTAGAAGTGTGGACAATTGTCAACCGGATTGTTTAATTCTCTGAGCTTTGGAATCCCCCGCTATATCAGGTACTCCTGATTAGCGGTGGAAGGATGTCAATGCTTAATAAATTTCCAAGTTCCGCTACCACTATCTCTATCTGCGCCAGCAGCCGTTGAGACACACAACAAATTTCCATCACAACCTCTACCTCTGGTATCTAAGTAACCTCCTTGACCATTACCATAACCATTCACAAGTTGAACAGGCTGATCTTCACGTAAGTCATTTGAAGATTTGTATTTAGAAATTATTTTCCAGGTTCCGCTACCACTATCTCTGTTGGGGTTGTTGGCTGTAGAGACACACAGTAGATTCTCAGAACAGTTTCTTCCCCGCGTGTCTAAGTAACCACCAGCACCTCGATCGTATTGATTTTGCAGGTAAACGTCATCGAGCGACTCAACAACTCCTGTTTTGCCAGTTTTTGATAGAATCTTCCAAGACCCACTACCGTTATCTCTGTTGGGGTTGTTGGCTGTAGAAACACACAGCAGATTCTCAGAGCAGCCTCTTCCCCGCGTGTCTAAATAACCTCCTTGCCAATTGTCGTAACCATTAACGAGCTTGTATGTTTGTCCATACCTGAGTTTTTGGTTTGCTGAATGTGCCTGACTCGAATTAACATTGGTAACACTGAATATACCTGTTGTTAACAATAAGACAGCACCCATTGTTGCTTTGACAAGAGTAGATTTCTTCATAATAAATTGCTCCTTGTTTTCACTAATAATTGTTTCAAGATTTTCTGAAAGGTCTGCTTGTTTTGGCTTTGACAAGAGTCGGTTTTTCTTGAACACTTTCACTCTATTAGTAAAATTTCTAGGAGTCGATGAGGATAAGTTAGGGAAAGTTAAGGAGTTGATTTTTGCATTTCGCCTTTGTATAGCATTAGAGAAATTTTGATCCTGGTGTGCGGGGAATGTTCAAAGGTATGTTAGGACTACTACAAACAGAAGCCACTTTTAGAGCATTTGCGCCGAAAATAATCCCACTAGGATTGAGCAAAAACAGATTAGCGCTACTATTGGCTTTAATTAAACCATCAACGTTGGAAACACTGCCGCCAGTGACGCGACTGAAGATATTTTGCACATCTGCGGCATTTTTGAAAAAAGCCAAGCCATTGCTGGGAACTGAAAATTGGCTGAAGCTGTGGAAGAGGTTGTTGCCAACTCTATTATCGTTGGTGATGGTAAAGTTATCGCCACTTTGAGAGACAGTGGTATTTAAAGTGCTATCAGGAGTTACTTGGGCACTCACAGAGCCGCACCAAATTGGCATTACCATCAACGGCACTATTCCAGCGCACAGAACCAACCAAATAGAGGTCGCACTCATTGTCAAGCCTTTATTTAACGTGAGTTCGACGATTAGAAAAAGCCAAAAAGCTTGTGATATATGAATTTGCTCAACTGGGAAAGACCAAGCGATG
>NZ_JAAGOG010000469.1:0-825 GCF_010747425.1 Nostoc sp. UIC 10630 | reverse complement strand
GGGCAGGAGGCAGGGGGCAGGAGGCAGGGGGAATTTTGGAAGTTGTTAAATATTTGGGGTTTTTAATTGCCTGTAGCAGTATGTCAAGGGTTAACAAATATATCTCATCATTTTGCTAATATCATGCCACAGAGGTAATGCAGGTGAGTTGGGATGGAGAAATTAACTAAACCAGTGCGATTTTGGCTTTGTGCAACTATCATATTTTTGGGTTTGATGGGTTGCGATCGCTTTATCGGTACTTCTGGAGAACCAGTTGAGCGAGTGAGTGATGGCGATACCATAGTAGTTAAAGATACCAATGGCAAAAATTTTACCGTGCGCTTTGCTTGTGTAGATGCGCCCGAAATAGCCCACTCTAATAAAGAAAAGCAGAGTAAACGCACTAGCGATCGCAATCAATTTATTTGGGGTGTGAAAGCCCAAGAACGGGTACAACAACTGGTGCAACAAGGAGGCGATCGCGTGACTTTGAATATCACCGATAGCGATCGCTATGGACGCAAAATTGCCGAAGTCCGTTTACAAAATGGCACTTTTGTGCAGCAGATATTGTTAAAAGAAGGATTAGCAAAAGTGTATCGTCCTTACTTAAACAAGTGTCCTAGCAAAGACTTAGTTCAACAGGCTGAAGCTGAAGCCAAGGAACAACGTGTTGGGGTTTGGAGTGATACTAAATTTGTTAATCCTTGGGAATATCGCAGCCTATCAAAAAAATAAAAACTCTGTCTGTTTCTAATTGAATGCACTACATTTTTTGGCATTGCATATTTGCGCGATGAATTAGCAACTTTCAAAATTCTCCCTTCCCCCTTCTCCCTGCCC
>NZ_JAAGOG010000385.1:0-2898 GCF_010747425.1 Nostoc sp. UIC 10630 | reverse complement strand
GGTAAAGGGGAAAGGGGAAAGGGTAAGGGGGAAGGGAAGGAATGGAATGGAAAGGAAAAAAATTGAAACTTTTGAGGATTTAAAAGTATGGCAAAAAGGTATTGACTTAGTTAAGCAAATATACTTAAGGACTAAGGAAGGTGAACTGAGTAGAGACTTTGGTTTAAGAGATCAGTTAAGACGTGCATCCGTATCAATACTTACAAATATTGCAGAAGGATTTGAACGATATTCTCGCAAAGAATACTTAAACTTTCTAAATATTGCTAAAGGGTCTGCCGGTGAAGTTCGCAGTCTTTTAAGAGTAGCGTTAGAAGTGGGCTATCTAGACCAACCAACTTATACACAACTTTCTAATCAAGCTATAGAGTTGAGCCGTATGCTATCTAATCAAATTCAATCTATAAATCAGTCATCAAAATAATAAAATCTTTACCCTTTACCCCTTCCCCTTTACCCTTTACCCTTTCTATTATTTATGCTTAACACTCCCTTTCCGTTTAAGCGATTATCTGGCGCTGTCAGCGAGCGCGACTCATTACGAGTCGTTGTTTTTGCGATCGCAGACTATTTATTTGCCCTGCCAGTTGGTGCAGTTCTCAAGGTGATGGCTTGTCCCCCTATTAGCAGTACGGTTGAAAGTGGTATCGGGATGGTTGATTTGGGAGCGCAAACCATTACGATTGTGGACTTGCGCCAGAAATTCATTCAGCAAGTGCAAGCCCAACAGCCGCATCAAGTTCCCTCTGCGGTTGACACTTCAGGGCGCTTCTTACTTCTGACTCAAACGCGGACTGGGGAAATTTGTGGCATTCCTGTGGACAAGCCCCCTGCCTTAATCGATATTCCTTTGTCAGCTGTGCGTCCGGTGCCTTGGTCTTATCGGCAAGTGGCGGAGTTAAGCTGTGTTAGCCACATGGCTGTTTTGCCTGTAGCACCAAACGAGGAACCACTCAAAGTACTTCTTTTTGGTATGAGCCAGATATTGGCTGATAAATTGGGGTTGCCCGGAACAACCCCAACCTTGGCTCCTGGATTGACATCAGGCGAACAACGGCAAAGATTTCTCCGTTTTTCCTTGGGAAATCAAGGAAGTGGATTGCTACCATTTGACTCAATAGTGGACATGATTCATCTCGCTAGCCAAGAAATTTCCCCAGCCCCGGCCTTACCAAGTTGGATTTTAGGTTTCTATAATTGGCAAGGACAGATGCTGCGGCTGGTTGACTTGGAACATTTGCTTGGTTATGCGCCACTTTTGAAGCGGCAGTCACGACCAGAAAAGCCAATGGTTCTGGTTCTCGAATTGCAAAATCAGGTAGTCGGGTTTTTGGTAGCTCATGTCTACGATGTAGAGTGGCAGGATTTACAGCAAGCACAATCGGCACCAACCGACTTTTCGCCAAACAAACTGCTAAATTTTGTTCGAGGTATTCTGCCAGGCGATCGCTGGATTTTAGACACCAGAGCGATCGCCCAGACATTGCAATGGCAAACCCACTGATTTAACTTGATGCTGCCAAGGAGTTTTCTGTGACGATCGCAACTTTAGACCCTAATTCTGAAACCCAGCCTGTTGAAAATGAAATCCAGATAGAAGAAATTTTGGCTAATGTGGCTCTAATCAAAGCAGTCTTTCAATCTGCTAAGGGGCCAAAGGTCGCTCAATTGCAGCAGAAGGTAAGTCAAATCGAAGCTTTTATCCAAGCTTTGGCTAAGGATTCGCCCAGTGACAACGATCAAAATGTTCGAGGGGCTTTTCAACTCCAGCGAGAACAACTTGCGGTCATCGATCGGCAAATGCAGCAAGCAAAAAATCAAACTGCACTTTTGGAGGTTACAGTTACCGCCCTTCGAGATGTTCTCAACGCCGATCGCGTCCTGATTTATCGTTTTGAGGAAGATAATCGCAGTCGAGCGATCGCAGAAGCTATACAAGCGGGTTGGACATCGTTGCTCAACCAATCCCTACCGATAAATTTGTTTGTTAATAAACCCGATGTTGGCGACGGACAAAACTTACTCAACAACCTAACTGAAGTATTAGAATTAACCCCACGCCAACAGCAGTTTTGGCAGCGCTTTCAGGTGCAAGCTAGCCTGTGCTTACCCTTGATTGTCAAACAACAGCCTTGGGGTTTTTTAGTTATTCATCATTGCCTCCAACCCCGACAATGGCAGGAAGCAGAGCGCAGTTTGCTGCAACAAGTAGGAATGATGTTGACAATTAACTTGCGCTGGGCTGAAATAGTAGCTCCACCTGCTCAACAGCTTGAATCCTGCGATCGCTCTGAATTACTAGTGCCATTTCAGCAGGTGAGCCAGGCTGTACAAGCAGGAGCAAGAATCGCCGAGCTTGCCGGTGAGCATTTAATGTCTATTCAAGATACTGTTGCTGTTACTAATAAACAGCTGCAATACCTTGGTGAATTTTGCCAGCAAGCTTCTGGCTTTGTTCACCTTGTGGAAGGTTTGAGTAGCAAAATTCAGGTTTTGTCCCTGAATACAGCGATTGAAGCAACAAAAGCTAGCGATCGGGAAAGAGGTTTGTTAGCTGCTGCCGAACAGGTGGAAATTCTCGCCCGTCAAGCCCGCGACAGCACCTTAAATATAGAGGAATGGTTCCAAGAACTCCAGGTGGCAGCAACAGACGTTGCTTCTGCTATCGAGCCGTGCGATCGCCAAATCACTGCGGGGCTGGAGTCAATCGCGCAAATCCAGGAGCAATTTAGAGCGATCGCCGACATCGCTGCTTGTACCCTCAAATCAATGTCGAAGCCATAAGACCTCTTGCAAAAGTGCTTTTTGCAAGAGGTGGGAAAAGGGTAAAGGTTAAAGGGGAAAGGCAAAATACAGAACCTTTCTCTTTCCCCCCGCCCCTTATCCCCAGAGGGGACC
>NZ_JAAGOG010000094.1:0-29768 GCF_010747425.1 Nostoc sp. UIC 10630 | reverse complement strand
CTGCTCCCCTGCTCCCCTGCTCCCCTGCCTCTTTTTGGCGGTATTCTGAAATTTGCCGATCTAGCTCGACTATTGTCGGGTAATCAAACAGGCAGCTTATGGGTAACTCCACTTTGAAGGTTTCTCGCAACCGAGCAATGACTTGCATTGCTGATAAAGAATGCCCTCCTAATGCAAAGAAGTTGTCGTGGATACCAACTTTTTCTAGTCCTAAAACATCACTCCAGATTGCTGTCAAAACTTCTTCAGTTGCAGTACGGGGTGGAATCAAGTCTGTAGAGATGTTACGTGTTTCCCGACTCAAAGGTGCTGGTAAAGCACGGTGTTCTATTTTACCACTGGGGGTTAGAGGTACATCCAGCAACTTTACAAAAGCAGAAGGTAGCATATATTCGGGTAGCTTTTGTTTGAGGTAACAAAGCAGTTCGCTGGTGTCTAGGTGCTGTTTGGGGACAATGTAGGCGACTAGGCGCTTGTTCCCTGGTTGATCTTCTCTGGGGATAACTACTGCTTCTTTTATCTGGGGGTGTGCGGCGAGTACGGTTTCAATTTCTCCCAGTTCAATGCGAAAACCCCGTACCTTCACTTGATTGTCAATTCGACCGAGAAATTCGATATTGCCATCAGGTAAATATCGAGCGCGATCGCCTGTCTTATACAAACGACTCCCGTCTTTTGCAAACGGGTTAGGAATGAATTTCTCAGCAGTCAATTCTGGGGAATTAATATAACTTCTGGCGATCGCAACACCGCCGATATACAGTTCTCCAGGAACTCCAATTGGTAATGGTTGCAGATGGCTATCAAGGATGTAGATTTGCGTATTTGCGATCGCCCGACCAATGGGCGGAAGTGGCGACCAACTGCTTGTCACATCTTTTAAAGTAAAACTTGTTACTACATGGCTCTCCGTTGGGCCGTACTGATTTTGCAGCTTACAACCAGAAAGCTCCTTAAAAAAGTTGACTAAAACAGGGGTAATATGTAACTGTTCTCCTGCTGTAATAATCTGACGCAAAGATGCAGGATAGGATTGAGTAATAGAGGCAGCATGGGCTAATTGCTGAAGGGCGACAAAGGGCAAAAATAGTCTTTCCACTTTTTCTTGGGCAATTAACTGTAATAATGCGAACCCATCTTTCTGTAGTTTTTCGGTGATTAAAACTAAGGTTCCGCCGTTACACCAGGTAGAGAATATTTCTTGAAAAGAGACATCGAAACTGATGGAAGCAAATTGCAAAGTTTTGGCACAACTCAAAGCACTTTCGTCCATTTGCCAATATAAAAGGTTCACCAAAGAACGGTGACTCATGGCTACACCTTTGGGTTTGCCTGTAGAACCAGAAGTGTAAATGACATAAGCCAAGTTTTCTGGTATCACTCCACTAACAGGATTTTCCTGACTGTTTTGGCAAAAAATCTCCGATGTATCTAAGCAAACTACTGTTAATGGTTGCTCAGATAAATTAATTGATGAATCTGTCAGCAATACCGACGCTTGAGAATCACTCAACATATAAGTCAAGCGCTCTTGGGGCGATCGCGGATCTAAAGGTACGTAAGCACCACCAGCTTTGAGGATTGCCAACAATCCTACTACCATCGATAAAGAACGCTCAACGCAAATCCCTACCCGCACTTCTGGTTTTACCCCAAGTTTTTGGAGATGGTGCGCTAACTTGTTAGTCTGACAATTTAACTGCTGGTAAGTCAGTTGTTGGGATTGGAATGACACTGCTACTGCATCCGGTGTCCGTTCTACCTGCTCTTCAAACAACTGAGCGATACATTTGTGAGGATAATCTTTTTGGGTATCATTCCATACTAAGATTTGGTGTTGCTCAGTGGCAGTTAGCATGGATATCTCTGCTACTGTCCGCTCGACGTTAGCGCTCATACCCTCTAACAAAGTCACAAGATGCCCGATCATTCGGTTAATCGTTTCAGCATCAAAGCAGCTACCATCATAAAGAATGCGTAGGGATAATTCTTGTCCTGGTACAGCGATGACTGTGAGCGGATAATTGGTTTGTTCAATGACTCGCCGTTTAGTAATCTGGATGCTGCTACCTAGATTTGATAAAAACGTATCGTGTGGGTAGTTCTCAAACACCACAATGCTTTCAAACAGGGGTAATTCTTGGGAAATTTCACTAATAGCCTGAATTTCTACTAACGGACACCAAGAATACTGCGATCGCTCCACCTGTTGAGTCTGCAATTGCCTCAGCCATTGCCATAAAGGCTTTGCTGTTGGGATTTTTACCCTAACTGGTAGAGTATTAATGAATAGTCCCACCATCGATTCCACCCCCGATAGAGTGAGAGGACGACCGGACACAGTTGCGCCAAATACTACCTCAGACTCATCAGTGTAACGACTGAGTAAAATTGCCCAAGCTGCTTGCACGAAAGTTGAAAGTGTCAAATGATACTGCTGTGCCTGGTACTGTAAAGCAGCAGTTATAGTTGCCGATAAACAGCACTGCTGCTCGTGGTAAGTTTTTGGCTGTGGTAAAACCTGCGCCTCATCCCGATTTAGTTGCAAACGGGTAGGATTAGTAAAGCCTTGAAGTTGTTGTCGCCAAAAAGCTTCTGCTGCTCTTAAATCTTGTTGCTGTAACCAGTTTATGTAATCTCGATAAGGGCGGGGAGTATTTAAATATAAATATTTGTCTTTAAGTAAGGCATTATAAAATGCAAAAACTTCTTTGCAGAGAATTGGCCAACTCCAGCCATCAATTAGCAGGTGATGAAAACTCCAGACAAATTCGTAAATATCATCAGCGATTTGAATTAAGCTAAATCGCATAAGTGGAGCTTTGTCAAGAACAAAACCTTGGACTCGATCTGCTTCTAAAAAAACTTCTAACTGCTCTTGTTGTTCTTCTAAAGATAACGAACGCCAATCATAATTTTGCCAAGGCAACTCCACATCCTTACATACTACCTGGAGAGGCTTTTCTTGCTTTTCCCAAACCACAAGAGTACGCAAAACTGGGTGACGCTTCACTACTCGCAAACAGGCTTGCTGAAGCACCGCAATATCAATATTTCCAGAGAGCGTTAAACAGAACTGCTCAAGATACACCCCAGATTCAGGCTCATACAGAGTATGGAAAAGCATACCC
This sequence comes from Nostoc sp. UIC 10630, assembly GCF_010747425.1. Lineage (NCBI taxonomy): Bacteria > Bacillati > Cyanobacteriota > Cyanophyceae > Nostocales > Nostocaceae > Nostoc > Nostoc sp. UIC 10630. The sequence goes on along the minus strand of NZ_JAAGOG010000094.1, from coordinate 26,637 downwards.
TGCTGCATAGGAGAAAGAGGGTAAATAGATTCAATATTCTTATTTTTAATTATTTCCAGCTTGGTCATAATTCGTAATTACTAAACTACTCTCTTCCCTCTTCCTCTGTGTTCTCTATGCCTCTGTGGTAGCCTGCGGCAAGCCGCTCTGCGTCTACGTTAAAAGAATAATCAAACACTACTAAAACTGAAAATACACAAAAGGTTGAGGATTAATGGCTGTCAGTCGAAATATTGCTGAAACCAACACCCCAAAGAAAACAGCAAAACTCCAACTAGGAATTTTACGCCACCAATCAGCAAACCAACCCTTATAAGCTGCCCAGTGGAGCATAATTAAAGGTATAAAAATCCATGCAATTTGGAGATTGAGATTTTGAGAACCAAGAGAAGTCAAGAATAAAAAAGATTTCTCTATTTTTATTGCACTGCTGAGATCGTTACTTCTAAAGAAGATGGCAAAGGCACAAAACCAGTAAAATGTAATGGGCATACCTAGTATCTTTCTTAAAGGTAGAAATGCCTTATAGGGAGCCACCCAATCTGACCATTGTTTTTGAATAACTAAGGCGATGCCATTTAATCCACCCCAAATTACAAAATGCCAAGCAGCGCCGTGCCAGAGTCCTGATAAAAGCATCAAAATGAGAAGATTTCTGTATTTAAACAGTTCTGTACGTTCGGCTTTTGGTCGCCTTCTCATTAAAGGAACATAGATATAATCTCGTAACCAACTGTAGAGAGTAATGTGCCAACGTTGCCACAAATCAGTTATATTACTGGCAAAGTAGGGAAAATTAAAGTTTAGAGGTAGTTTGTATCCAAGTAACCCGGCTGAAGCGATCGCCATATCAGAATAACCAGAAAAGTCGCAGTATACTTGTATGACAAAAGCAATAACAGCAATCCAACAACTCAAGAAAGTATAATTTTCTGGATTCGTGAAATACTGTTCTACTAAAGGAGAGAGATTATCCGAAACACACGCTTTCTTAAAATACCCTACAAAAAAAAGTATTAAACATCCCCTAAAATCAACCTCGCCTAAATTTTTCGGGGTTAGCAGTTGCGGTAAAAAAGTAGATGCCCGCACAATAGGCCCTGCAACCAGTTGCGGGAAAAAAGTCACAAATAGAGAAAAATCCCAAAAATTTCTCACAGGTTTGAGTTTACCTAGATAGATATCCAGGGAATAACTCAGAGTTTGAAAGGTGTAAAAACTAATGCCTGCTGGCAAAATAATATTAAGGGTTTTAAGACTTAGAGGTAAACCTAAAAAAGTTAATAAATTGGCAGCAGAATCAGTGAAAAAATTATAGTATTTAAAAAATCCTAATATTCCGATATTTGCTACTAAACTAAGTAGCAACCACGCTTGACGTTGTTGCTGATTTTGTGGCTTGTTCAGTAAAGCATCCCAATTCCAAAAACTTGTAGTTTCTTTTTTTTGTACTACCTCCGTGCTGGTAATTTCTTGTATTTGCGAATCATTAACCTGCGGTCTAGATAGCATTAAACCGACGAAGTAATCAATGACTGTCGATAGCAAGAGCAAAAAAAGAAAGCGCCAATCCCATGCACTATAGAAGATATAACTACAGATTAACAGCCAGAATTTACGATGATTGTGTTCCTGCAAAGCCCAATAGATGCAAAAAACAACCAGGAAGAAAAATAGAAACCGAAATTCCGTAAATATCATAAATTATTTAAGTATTGAGCAAATTTTGATGCTAATAAAAGTGTAAATTCTTGAGCGCCTTGGTAATTGAGATGGGCGCTATCAATTCTGCGATCCACCTCATATAAATTACTAAACTTATTGGGATTATTAAAAGCAAACAGGGTATCGATATATCCTGATTGATATGCTTTGTAAATAGCAGATGGGTTGGAATCAGTCTCTAGGAGTGGCGGAATAAAAAAGACAGCTTCAATTTTCTTATTGTTAACTTGCTGTTGTTCAATTCGGGAAGCAATATTTTTCACCATTTTCGCTCCATATATTATAGATGGATTGTTAAATGCGCTTTCTGAATTTAAAGTGGCTAATTTTATTTGTTCATTTTTGAGATTTTTTTGATAAGTATCCAAACCATTTGTTCGGAATATAGTCTTCCATTTCTCAGCTTTTTTTTGCCAATCTATCGCGTAGTATCCAGATTCTTGTAGGAGTCTATCTTCAGATACTTTTGCTAATGGATCTGCATTTGATAAATCTAAATTTAATATTCTTTCCTGCCAGAAAGTGGAAAGCTGACCAATTCCTAGCCATCGGTAGATAAAGCTTTGAAAATTTGCGTAAATATATGGAGCTTTTACTTGCCAACTATCAATTGATGATTCCAGTATTAATTGAAAATTTTCTATAGTTTTCCGAGGAGTATGCCAGTATATCTCTTGAGCGGAAGTAGAACCAATGTTTGTAAATAGGTCAACTGAACAGTCGAGAAATATCCACTTTAAGTTTGCTGGTTCTAAAGCCAGAATTTTTTGTAAATAAAAATCTAGTTCTGATACATTTGCACCTGCAATACCAAAGTTGAAAGATTTTACACTTTTACCCTCTGTCGTCATGTATTTATCAAACAATTTCGGGATCACACCAAAGTAGGTAGTACTTGGCCCCAAAAAAATAGCGTCATAATCATCTTTGTGTTCAGTCAAATATTGCCATTTAACACTGATTTCACCAAGGTTTTGGATAGTCTTGTAATAGGGTAAAGCTACATTCAAGAATCCAGAAGAAAAAATTATAGTAATTATAAAAATTAAACTATAACCAAACATAACTAGTGGTCTTAACATGATTTTTACTTAGATATCTACAACTACATCTACTTCTGTCTTTGTTAATTGCCAGTTCATCTTCAGGTTGAGCCAGAAATTCCAAAGTGTCACACAAGCGATCGCTACTAATTTAGCTATGTATTCATTCACTTGAAATTGATAAAATAGCAAATTTACAATTAGGCTATTGAAAATCAGCCCAATTAAACAAATGAGATTAAACTTGAAAAAGCGTTGCAGCTTTTGACTGTTTTTTTGCTGAAAAGACACATCACCAAATGTCCATAAATCATTCCAAAGAAAATTATTAATAATCGCTATTTCTGTGGAAAGCATTGCACTCGGAGTTAACGCCAAACATAACGAGCTATGAAAGCAATAGAATGCTCCCAAGTCTACAAATACTCCACTAAAACCGACTACAGCAAAGCGGATAAATCGACTAAAAAGTGCCGAATGGAGATAAAAGTGGACTTTACCTCTCAGATAACTAATATTAAAATAGTCAAGATATTGCTTCATTCAACTTCTACTTTTTTAATTTTTTTTATATTTTCTGATTTTTGTCGAGTTGCCAAAATCCTTCAAGTGGGTAGACTAATTTAAGTGAGTTAGTTTTATCTTGCTGGAGTTGATGAGCTAAACTATTTTCTAGGTCGTCAACAAAGAAAATAGATTTATAATCTTGAGGCATTATTGGTAATTGGTTATTTTGTATGGGAAGTAAGGAAATTTTTGGTTCTAAACTATGACTTAATGTGAGGATGACTCCCAAGTTATAATCATTTTTATTACTTACTAATAGAACATTATTATTAGATTGGTTAATACGTTTACTCATTGCTAGTAAATTCTTACCACCTATTTGTGGCCACCAAGTTTCAGACTGAAAAAATCTGACATCAGAAACTAGCCCAAAGACGAGTAATCCCACCAGAATGAATTGCCAAAGGTTTTTCTGCCAGTTGTTCGCCAAGAAAAGATGAAAAGCTAAAATATACACTACAGCAATTTGAATGCTGAGGTATAACGGTATCTGATAACGAAAATGAATAGAGCGAATTCCCCCAAAAGCTAGATCATAAAAAAGGAACGTTAATCCCGGAAATCCCCCTAACAAAGCAATAAATAGACTAGTATTAGTTGATAAATATTTGGTCAAAAAAATAATAATATAAATAATTAAAAATAAGCTAAATATTATCGTAGGAATACTATAGAATAAAGGACTTTCAGAAGTTAAGTTATTGACCCAAGCATCATCAGAAGCCAAATTAAAGTCAAAAAATATACGGCTAATTCGACTAAGCCAAATCCCAATCAGGTCAAAAGGACTATCTGTTTTAAATGTGATCCATGACAAGAGATTCGTGGCTGTATGAACCTGGGTAATGAGTACAATAAGCCAGGGTAAAAACATTAAGCAAGCGGCGATGGAACTCAGCAGATAATTACGCAGAGTTTTGTTAAAGCGAAACCGTTGGCTAATAAGTATATAAATGCCATGAGCGATCGCAACCATTACTGTCAATAAATGGGTGTACAATCCTAAAGCTAGGGCGAGAGCATACACAGCCCAACTCAAGTAACTTCCTCGGCGAATGGCTCGTAATAAAGCAGCACTTGATACAAGAATCGTCACCATCCATAAACCGTATTCTCGTGCATCTTGGGCAAAGAAAACCTGCAAGGGAGAAACCCCCATCACAGCCATTGCTACCCACCCCACAAGTGATGACTCAAACAACTCTAAACACAGCCAATACACACTAGGAAATACCAACAGACTAATCACTGCCGATAAACTCCTAACTCCCGCCGGCAAATCCCCAAAAACTTGCGCCCATAATCTCACCATCACATAATACAAAGGTGGATGTTGCGGGTCTGAAGTTATTAAATAGCGCACTGTATCAGCCACAGTTCGATCTGAGTTAATGTGTTGATATTTGTCTAAAGTGATGGCAGGAATTATGCCTGGATTATTGCCCCAATTGCTAAAAACCTCTTGTTTAACCTCAGCTAGCGTATGACCAGATATTGCCAGCGATGTAGCAATTTCATCGTACCAATACACTTTTTGTCCTAAATGGGTAAAGCGAAAGAAAATACCTAACCCAATCAGGCTAATTACCAGAATTTTTAACCAAGTTGGAGGATTTGATTTTGCTAGCAATTGTAGTTTGTCCATTTATTGAATCTAAATTAGTAGCTATCCTTTTGGCTGTTTGAAATATTCCTGTGCAAGAATTGGTGGATACTTAGGCACTTCATCTATATCTAAGCAAGTCTTAATAGAGTTAATTGGAGCATCGTAATTAGGCGCTGTAAAAAAGGCACATGAATACCTTTGTTTAGCACTGTGAGATTGAGTTGGAACTATAACTCGATGACGTGTGGCGCAAAATTTATCGTTCGTCCATCGCTGCATTAAATCTGCAACCAATACTATAATTGCATCAGGAATGAAGGGCGCTACAACCCATTCCCCAGCATTTGTATATACTTCTAACCCTTCAGAATCTTGAAATAAAAATGTCAGCGTTCCGATGTCGGTATGTTCTGCCAGATAAACTTTTCCTAGTTCTGGAGGCTGATATATAGATGGGTAGTGATGTAAAACTATGCCGTGATTCTGCTCTGAATATAAATTTGTAAAGTAATCTTCTGGAATTCTCAGGGAAATAGCCAAAGCTTGGAATACTTTCAGGGCGCTTTCGTGGCAACCCGTGAAAAATTCCATCATCACTTCATGAAACTGAGTCGGATTTTTAGGCCATTTATTCGGTTCAAAAAAAGGATCTTCAATCGCACCAATTTCATCGGGAGTAATTTCTTTCCCAAAATGAAATCCTTCAGTCATTAGCTCATTTGCGTTATGTTTATCTTCACTCTTTTTAAAATTATGATATCCGCGAAGATTCCGGTCTGGAAAGAAAGATACTTGTTCTTTTTCTTGCTCAGAGAGTGCAAAAAAGGACTCGGTTTGTGAAAAGACTTGAGCGATTAGAGTCTGAGGAATACCATAATTTTTGAGGTAGAAACATCCGACCTCATGAATAGCAAGAGAAATTTGTGTGGCAACAGCTTCTTTTGCGGTTGAGTCACCTATAAGAAAAGGATTGAAATCAATGATAGGAATTTGCATACAAACGATATCCTCTTTAGTTAATATCAGTCAGTTTCAGGTCGTAAGAGTTCCAAAATGTTCCTAGTAGGGCAGAGTGTTCAATACCTTGGATACGATTTCGTACTGCCACCATTGATAAAGGGTTCACTAGATAAATAAATGGTAGATACTCCTGAGTAATTTGTTGAGTTTCTACATAGATAGCTTTACGATTTGATTCATCCACCTCAGAGGCTGCCTGAATGTATAAATTACCAATTTTTCGTTCCCAATCTGCAACCTGTCGCCCTATTATCGGCGTTTGTCCTGCTTGGGATTCTTGATTAAAAAAGTGCCAACCAGCTTCAGGCAACCAAACATTAGCCCAATCATTTGGTTCTTGACCGACAGCAACATCAAGCACTTGACACTCCCAATCGAAAGTTTGAGTTAGTTTGTTGATGAAAATGCTAGTAGCAACAGGATTGAAATCAACAGCTATGCCAAGGTCACTCAAATTTTGTTTGATAAGAACTCCCATTGCCTGCAATATATTATTGTTAGCATTCGTCGTTAGGCTAAAACGGACAATATTTCCTTGCTCATCTAATAACTGACCTTGGTTGTTGTATTTAAATCCTGCTTTCAGCAGTAATTCTTTTGCTTTTTGAAGATTGTATTCATAGACCTTTAAACCTGCTTGGACGGGTAAATAATACTTGCTCTGTACAGCAATCGGCGAATTTTGCAGTTTACCCAATCCCCTATAGATATTGTTGAGTATTTGTTGGCGATTAATTCCATAGGCAATTGCTTGTCTAAATGCCACTGTATTAAACCAACGAGACTTGATGGGGTTGACCAGTGGTTGACCATTTTTACTACCTTTATTGAGATTAAAAGTAATAGCAGTTGACCCTATAAAAAGACCGCCATTATAGATAGTAAACTTTCCTTTGCCTTCTTCATGTTTTAATAATGAAAAATAATTGGTATTAACGCTGATGTAATCCAATCCTCCAGAACGGAATTGGATTAAAGAAGTATCTTGATTAGGAATAATGTCCCCAATCACACGAGCGATATAAGGTTGCGAATTGCCTTGAGCATCTTTACGCCAGTAATAAGGATTTTTACGGAAAATTATTCGCTGGCTGGGAGTATAAGATTCTATTGTGTAAGGACCGTTGACAATAATATTTTCTGGTGGAGTATCAATCCCCCAAGTAGACATAAATTTAGGTCTGCCTTCCTGGTCTTTTATTTTGACGCTTTCTCGGAAAATATGGGCTGGTAAAATTTCCAGTTTTGTAGCCCGGATAAATGGGGCAAATGGTTCAGGTAATCTAAATTCAACTCGCCAATCATCCAGTTTTCGCACAGTAGGAAAAGTACGATTCTTGCCAATTATGAAGAAGTCTTTAGCATAAGTAGGAATGGCTGGATTAGTATAAATTTCATTGTAGGTAAAAACCACATCTTCAGCAGTTAGTGGCTTTCCATCTGACCATTTTAGGCCTTTTCTGAGGGTATAAATTACTTGTTTTTTATCTGGAGAAGTTTGCCAAGATTCGGCTAGACTAGGTTCAATTTCTCCCTGTCCATTTTCTTTAACTAGTCCCTCATAAGTATAGTTTAAAGTATAAGCTGATTCTATGATTAAAGCTGGATTAAAAGTTGTGGGTTCAATTGGGAAAGAGACAATAATTTGAGATATTGGTGTTGCTTTGATTTTTAAGTTAGTTTGATGATAGATAATTATTGCGATCGCAGTTATCAAAGCCAGTAAAATTACTAGCCAACGATGACGAATTAAAGTATATTTTTTATTATTTTTTAATAACTTATAATATGACATCGTGAAACCACTCCGCAATTTATTCTTGACTAGGTTGAGATAACAACCTATGGGCATCTTCTAATAAAGCTGGTATTTTATCCGCATGGGGACTATGACGCAGACAATCGCCCAGGTCAAATTGTCTAACTCGTTCTGCTGTCAGACCAGGAAACCAAGGATCGGCATTATTTAAGTGGTTGTAACGCCTTGTGGCATATTCAAACATATCAAAAGCGATCGCTAAATTTCGCAACCATAAAATAACTGGAATATTAATCTCACCAGGGGTTTCTTTATAGGCGGGTAAACCAGTGTGCCAAGTGCGATACCAGTCTTGTCCTAATGTGGCGATCGCTGCTTTTTCTAAACGGTTTAAAATTGGTGGTAAAATTTCATCTTCTCGATCTAAAAGTTCTATAACCTTCAAGTGTTCGTCAAAATCTGATGGTCTAGATGCGCCCAAGCTGAGAGTATGTACTTGAGGATGGCTCAAACAAAAGAGATCGTTAAACATCATCGGACTCAGTGGATGGCACAAGTCTGATAACTTTTGTGGAGGCTTATAGAGCATACCACCTTTGTCTGATGGGCTAATGATAAATACACCCATGTCATAATGTTTGGCGGCTTCAATGGCTGGCCAATTGAATTGATTAATGTAGTACCAGTGGAGATTTACATAATCAAATTGATTGGTTTCAATAGTTTTGATAATTAAGTCTGTCGGAGCGTGGGTAGAAAAGCCAATAAACTTTACCTTACCCTGAGCTTGCAATTGCCGCGCTACATCAAGACAACCATTGGGACGAATGCTATCTTCAAGTTGTTGGTAATAATTAATACCATGTAGTGTTAATAAATCAATGTAATCTAACTTTAATAAAGCCAAAGATTTCTCACATAAATGACGGAAGTCTTCAGAGTCAGATGTAGGATTAACCTTAGTCTGGACAATGATTTTTTCTCTGGGTAACTTAGGTAAAATCGCTCCTAATTGCATCTCAGAAGTTCCATACATTCGAGCAGTTTCGATGTGATTGATGCCAACTTCTAAAGAACGGCGAATGGTGGCTTCTAGATTCTGCTGATTTTTATCGGGAATTTTTTCTTGAGTCAGTTCCTCATACTCAGTATAGACATAGCGCATTCCACCGCAGGAAAACACTGGCATTGGCAATTCTGTACGCCCAAATCTACGATGTTGCATTATAAATGTGTTTTGATTGGAGCGATTCATTAAGAAAATTGGCGTTTCAAACGATTAATTGGCTACTCGAAAAATCTCCAAATTGAAAGGCTTGCACATATCTACTGACTTTTTGCCGAAATCAAGCCTCGCATTACTTTTAGATGGAACATAAAGTATGATTTTTCAAGATACTCAAGTTGATGTTTAATTAACTCATGTATCTTAGAGTAGTTACACGGTGGCATACTTGGGTAGAGATGATGCTCTACATGGTAATTATTATTCCAGTAATAAAACCTAATGATAGGATTAGAAATCATTGTTCGTGTATCATTCCATAAGTTGTGATTTAAGTCAAACTTACAGCCATAGTGATCTGTAATGCTGAAAATAAAACCGAATGGAGAAGCAAAAGTTATTAATGGTATCCAGTAACCAAAGAATAAAATTACAGGAAAAATTACAGTCAATCCTCCCATTAATACAAACCAGCCCAATAGTAACCAATTATTTTGTAATACAAATTGGCGTTGTTCCGGTGTTTTAAAATAGCTCAAATAAAAGTTAGCTGGTAAGGCTGATTCCTCTTGTGTATGTGTTTTAAAAGATTCTAAATATAAATCTTTGGTCACTATCCACCAATTTTTCCATGCTGCGAGAGGATAAAAATATGTCAAGGCTAGAAGATAGGTCTTAATATTAGGAAAAGTTTGCCATGCTGAGGTATCTCCTACGATTTTACCTTTGAGTTTTGCTTCTCGATGATGTCCAATATGAATATATTTGTGAAATGAAAAGTTCATCAATAATACTAATGATAAGAAAGTACCCATGAATCGGTTAGCATTTTTTGACTTATACAAACTATAGTGAGAGCAATAATGTATTGCCGCAAAAAAACAGACAAATAAAAATCCTTGAACAAACCAGACTAATAACCACACTGCCCAGTTATTCAACCAGAAACCAATAGCTGCAAGGATTAAATATGTACTCATGACAACGACTGTTTGAACAATCGGTCTAAATGTAGGAATCTCATGCAATATACGAAGTTCTTCGTTAGATATTTGAGTAACTTCACTAATACTAGGTCTGGCATTCTCAATTATTTGATTATTTTTTGTAATTTCCATGTTGTTCACCTCTACGTTGACAATAACAATTGAAAAACGAGATATCAACCTATTAACTGTTTAATTGGTCTTGGATGGCTGCTGCTAGCTGAAATACAGTAGGTTTTTCAAACAAGTAAATCAACGGTAGTTCGACTTGCAAAGCTGACTGTAGTTTGTATATAACTTCAAGAGTTTGAGCAGAATGCCCTCCCAGTTCAAAAAAGTTGTCTTGAGTGCTAATCTGCTCTATCTCTAAAATCTCTTTCCAGATAGCTAACACAACTTCTTCGATAGAATTTTGAGGTGTAATAAAATCCCTCGATATTGGGGAGACAACAGTTTGAGGGGGCAAACTTGGAGGTTCCGATATTAAGATAAGTTCAGCCAGACGTTGGTTATAATTGGTCGTTATTTTTTCCAGCAAAGTCTGAAAATTATCGACCATCTGGGTAATAGTGGCAGGCTCAAATAAATCGGTTCTGTATACGAGCAGACCTTCAATACCTGTTGATGTTTCTTCGAGCGTTAACTCTAAATCAAACTCTGCGGTATCTTTTGTATCTCTAGCAATAAACTGCTCCTTCAAAGTGAGATTTGCAAATTGTAAATTATCCTCTGGAGTATTTTGAAAGACAAACATTACTTGATTTATTAATGTGTAACTAGGATCTCTCGCAGGCTGGAGTTCTTCTATTAGCTTGATCAGGGGCATTTCTTGATGAGTGTAGACACCCAAAGCTACCTCACGCACTCGGCCAAGTAGTTCCCGAAAGCTGGGATTTCCTCCTAAGTTGGTACAAAATGGCAGTAAATTGACAAAGAAACCAATTATTCCCTCAGTTTCCACTCTGGTGCGATTGGCAAGAGCGCTGCTGACAATGATGTCTTCCTGTCTTGTATAAGAGAAGAGTAATGTTTGGAATGCTGCCAACAAGATCATAAATAGGGTTACGCCTTCCTGTTGACTCAGTACCTTGAGCGCATCTGTTGATTTCTTTGAGAGAACTATCGGTTGACCTGCACTTTTAAAAGTTCGCGCTGGTGGACGGGAATGATCAGTTGGTAGCTTCAATACAGGCGGAGTAGTGCCTAAATGCTTTTTCCAAAACTGAAGCTGAGATTCTAATACTTCTCCTTGTAACCACTGCCTCTGCCATTGAGCAAAATCGGTATATTTGATTGGTAACTCAGTCAGAGGTGACGGTTTACCCTCACAGAAGGCTTCGTAAACTTTTGCCAGTTCTTGGGTGAGGACACTAAAAGACCAACCATCAGCAACAATATGGTGGGTGACGGCAACGAATAGATACTCTTGTTCATCCAAACGCCAAAGTTTGCTGCGTAATAAAGGGCCCCGTGCCAAATCGAAAGGATGCTTAATTTCCTGTTCAGCTTGTTGTGTGGCTTGAGCTTCGCGCTCAGTTTCGGGGAGGTGCTGAAGATCGATTACTGAAAAGTCAAAGACAGGATCGTTAACAACAGCATAAACAACTTGGCCATTTTTAACCTGAAAAGTCGATCGCAATGTCTCATGTCGCCGGACAATTTCTCTTAAACTTTCTGATAATGCTTTCTCGTTAAGCGCACCTGTGATGCGATAGACCAAAGGCAGGTTATAGATGGAATTCCCTGGATAGAATTGGTCAAAAAACCACAACTCTAGCTGTGTTAAAGAAATTGGTATTGGCTCGCCTTGGGAGGGAAAGCTTTTGAGGGCTAATTCGTGATGATCTGGCGCTTTAGCTGTGGCGATTTTTTCGGCTAAAGGTGCGATCGCGGGAGATTCAAATAAACTCAATAGTGGTAATTCTATCCCAAATGCTTTGCGCGTTAAAGCAATAACTTGAGTTGCTAGTAAAGAATGTCCCCCCAAATCAAAGAAGTTATCGTAAATACCAACTCGTTCTAACCCTAAAACATCTCTCCAAATCCCAGCCAAGATTTCTTCGGTGGGAGTACGCGGCTCAACAAAAGTTTGACCTAATTCCGGTCGGCTGGTTGTTGGTTCTGGGAGAGCGCGACGGTTTACCTTACCATTGGGTGTGAGCGGGAACGATTCCATTTCTACAAAAGCCGATGGAATCATATAATCTGGCAATTGCTCAGTCAAATAAGTCCGCAGTTGTTCAACTGTGATTGTCTCTCCCACAATGGGGACAAAGTAAGCGACTAAATATTTTTCCCTGGCACTTTCCCCATGCACTTTAGCTACTGCTTGGTTAATTTGAGGATGTTTGCTCAGAACGGCTTCAACTTCTCCCAGTTCAACGCGAAAGCCCCGAATTTTTACTAAATCATCTATCCGTCCCAAAAACTCGATATTCCCATCTGGCAAGTATTGGGCTAAGTCCCCCGTTTTATAGAGGCGGGGATTGGGGATTGGGGACTGGGGACTGGCGAGAATTTCTGCTCCTCTGCTCCTCTGCTCCCCTGCCCCCCTGCCTCTTCCAAAGGGATTTGGTAGAAATTTTTGATTAGTCAAATCTGCACGGTTGAGGTAGCCACGAGCCAAACCATCACCACTCACGTAGAGTTCACCAGGAACGCCAATCGGCACGGGTTGAAGGTTGCTGTCTAACAGATAAACTTGCACATTGACGGCAGTTTTACCAATGGGTGGATAAATCGGCCATTCATCCGGCTTTTGACTAAAAGTATAAGCTGTCACTAAATCTGCTTCCGTAGGGCCATAGAAATTGTAGAGTGTACAATTTTCCAGACGCTTAAACAGCTTAATCATCGGCTGAGTAATTTGGAGTTGTTCGCCACAAGCGATCGCTTCCCGAATATTCTGAAATAAATGTTCTTGCTCTCCGTATATTTCTGCTAATTGCTGCCAAAGGCTAACTGGCAGAAAAACTTTACCAATTGGGTTGTTAGCAAGTAAGTGGATTAATTTATCTAAATCTTTGCGATCGCATTCAGAAATCATATACAGCGTACCTCCGAAGCCCCACGCCACGGATATTTCGTGATAGCTGACATCAAAACTCAGGGAAGCAAACTGAAGCACACCAATACCTGTGGCCATTTTTGCCTGATGGTGTTCTATTAAATTGGTAAGCGATCGCTGGGTAACAAGAGTGCCTTTAGGAGTGCCAGTAGACCCAGAGGTATATATGATGTAGGCTAAATTATCAGCTGCTACTTCAACTTGCAGATTGCTCTCAGATTCCTTGGCGATTTCGTCCCCAGCTTCATCTAACGCAATTAGACGATGAGCCAAGTTGCCATTAAATAATGACTGCAAATGTGTTTGAGTTAAGACGACTGGTGTTTGAGAATCGTTGAGCATAAACGCTAAACGCTCTGGCGGGTAGGTAGGATCGAGGGGAACGCAAACTCCCCCAGCCTTGAGAGTTCCTAAAATGGCGATCGCAGCAGCTAGCGATCGCTCGACACAAATACCCACTGGAACATCTGGTTTCACACCTAAACGTTGCAAATAGTGGGCAATTTTATTGGCTTGCTGGTTTAACTCTTCATAAGTCAATTGTTGATTTTCATATACCACCGCCAAAGCTTGGGGTGTTTTTTCAACTTGTTCCTCAAATAACTGATGGATGCAACGATTGATGGGATGCGCTGGTGAGGTAGCATTCCACTCGACTAAAAGTAAATCTTGCTCTGCTGAAGTTAGTAGCGGTAACTCTCCTGGGGTGCGATGAGGATTGATGGTAATTCCCTCCAACAGAGTGAGGAAATGACCAGCCATGCGATCAATAATCTCTGCATTAAAGCGATCGCGATCGTAGTAAATTTTCACCGTCATTTCCTCGCCAGGAATTGCCAGTAGTGTCAGAGGATAATTGGTTTGTCCCCTGTCTTGTAGCTCCCCGATGCTCAAGTTTCCAGGGAGTTGTTGCAACGTTACATTTACAGGATAGTTTTCAAATACAACGAGGCTTTCAAACAAAAGTTGATTTCGAGGAACTTCACTTACGCCTTGAATATCTACCAGTGGGGTGTATGAATACTGCTCCCGCTCTATATATTCTTGTTGCAACAACCCCAGCCAGGTTAACAAATCGGTTTTATCAGGGATTTTCACCCGTGCAGGTAGAGTATTAATAAATAACCCCACCATCGACTCCACACCAGATAAACTAGCAGGGCGGCCAGATACAGTAGTTCCAAAAACTACGTCAGACTCGCCACTGTAGCGACTTAGTAACAGCCCCCAAGCTGCTTGTACCAAGGTGGCAAGCGTCAGATGATGTTGTTGAGCAAAAGATTTTAAGATAGTTGTCCTCTCGGCTGATAGATATTGCGATCGCACATCAATATTTTGCTGTTGGTGAGAACTCTGCCCGATTGCTCGTTCAACTATCAAAGGCGTAGGTGCAGTAAAACCCTCAAGATTTTGTTGCCAGAACGCCTTCGCCCCAGCCAAATCTTGCTGCTGCAACCAATTAATGTAATCCCGGTAAGGGCGACTAGGAGCTAAATACAACTGTTGCTTATTCTGAATTGATTCATATAAAGCAAACAATTCTTGGAAAATAATCGGCCAACTCCAGCCATCAACCAGCAAGTGATGAAAACTCCAGACAAACTCATAAGTTTCATCAGCTACTCGAATTAAAGCAAGGCGCATTATTGGAGCTTTGTCAAGTTCAAAACCTTGTTTTCTATCTGAATCTAAGAAAGAATTAAGACGTATTTCTTGCTCTTGTTTAGAAAACATCCGCCAGTCTAAATTAGACCAAGGCAAATTCACTCCTTTACGCACTACCTGAACAGATTGTTTGCGATTCTTCCAAACAAAAAGAGTCCGCAAAGCCGAGTGTCGCTCTACCAAAAGTTGCCAAGCCCGCTCAAATATACCTGGATCTAAATTGCCATGAACAGTTAATTTAAACTGCTCAAAATAGATTGTCGATTCCGGCTCATAGAGAGTATGAAAGAGCATACCCTCCTGCGTAGGTGAAAGAGGATAAATAGATTCAATATCTTTATTTTTACTTTGTTTTTGTGCAACTACCATTTTTTTAAATAATATTAATTACGTAATTTATCTCTCTTCTTCTCTCTTTCTCTCTTTACTTCGCGTTCTTCGCGTCTTCGCGGTTCGTTTAAAAAAGTAATTGTTAAAAAGCAGAAGTTGACAACCCGCCATCAACTGGAATAGTAACACCCGTAATATAGCTAGCACATTCTGAAGCTAGAAAAGCAACCAAATTAGCAACCTCACTAGAAACACCCCGACGGCCAAGAGGAATCATCTTATTCGTTCCTTCGATAATTGAATCAACAGTCCGGCCTTCCTGTTGGGCGAACACTTCTAAATATTCTCTATGCCTTGGAGTATCAATCAGACCAGGATTGACACAGCTAACTAAAACATTCCACTTAGCAACTTGCGTAGCAACAGTTTTTGTAAAGTTGATTAATCCAGCGTTCGCCACACCCGATTTTACAAGACGACTAGAAGGTTCTTTTCCTGATGTTCCAACAATATTGATAATGCGTCCCCATTGCTGATTTTTCATCGTCGGTAGCACCAGATTCGTCATGCGAATATAGCCCATTAACTTACCTTCAAAAACAGACAACCAATCTTCATCAGATAGATTTTCTACTGCTTCATTAGAAAAGGTCGCTCCCTCGGAATTATTGACCAATATATCAATTTTTCCAAATTTGCTGATAGCTTCTTGGACTAAATTTTGAGAATCACTTGCATTTTGCACATCAGCACAAATCGGGATAATTTTCGATTGAGAACTAATCAAACCTTGATAAGCTTGTTCTAATCGCTCAGAATTTCTTCCACAAATTATTAACTGACAACCTTCTGTTGCCAGCTTTTGGGCAACGCTATAACCAATACCAGCACTTGCTCCTGTCACTAAAGCTACTTTCTGTGTTAATCCTAAATCCATTATAAATATCCTTTATGAAGTAGTTAGCGATCGCGCCATCATATCTGTCTTTAAAAAAGCATCTTTGACTGAAAGACGAGAGCGAGGTTTAATCAAAATTTCAATCAAAGATACTGTTTCATCAGAAGAATTATGTCCTCCATAAAGAGCGTCAGCAGGAGCATAATAAACACTACCATATTTTAAATTTTGCTGTTGTTCTTCTATTGCGATCGTCAATCGAGCGTTAAGAATTATTCCCATTGTTTCACTAGCAGCTTGGCGAATTGGGATTATTCCTTTTGGAGGAATTTTGGTGATGACAATCTCAAACCAAGAACCAACAACAGACTGACACTCAAAACCTGTAATTTCATCTTGAGTTGGTGAAACTTTTAGAATAGCCTCCTCAGCTTCCTCAGAATTTGTGATGCGTTTCACATCAAATGCTAATGCTGTTTCTGAGAAAGGGTTTATAGAACCATGAAGAACATTGTCACCAGCCACATAAACTTGCTGAAGGGGTTCAAGAATTTCTTTAGTACCATTAATATTAATTTCCAAACGCCCCGCGATTTGCATTCCAATTTGACTTTCGGGATGTCGATGTAATTCAAAAGTAGCCCCTGGGGGAATAGAAGCTAATTGCACAACTGTGTCTTGACATTGAAATGCGATTAACTCTACATCAGAATTAATTTTGATGGTTTTTGGTTGGGGGAAATATTTAGACATAACTTTCTGTTAATTTAATTTTTTCTGAAAAATCGACCAACTCATACGGATGTTTCCATAGATTGAAATAAATTCTAAATCGTAGGCTTTCACCGCATTCTCATTAGTAATAGCGAAATCGGCTAAACCCTGCATTACCTGAATCGCTGAATCGCTGGTAGAAGGAGACAAATCCACTTGTATTTGTGTTTGATCTTGAGAATCTGGCAACAGTTTCGTTAACAAAGGTAGAGGAGCAGGATGGGTAACAATTCTAGAACCGTTGAAAACTACCTCTTTATTTTTTTTCTTAGCCAATCCATAAACTGGAGTAGGATATATAAAAATGAAGCCTAAATCAAAACTTGGCTCCATATAAAACTCATTAATTCGGTCGTAAGCATGAGGGACTAAAGCCATATCTACTTTGTCTTGTAGCAAAGCTTCTTTGACATCTATAAAAGTATCAAATAACTGAGTTGATACAGTAAATTGTTCTGAGAGCAGATGGTTAGTTATATGCTTGGCAGCGTAGTCACTACTAGTAGCAGTAGGACCCAAAGTACCTATGACTAAGTTTTTGGAAGGAGGGATACGAGGTTGAAATTCAATCTGAAATTCCAGCATAGTTTTTCCTGAGTAATCATCATGATATTTTTTGGTAGCGAGTCATTAGTAGCTTTGTTATAAATTACCTCCAGGAATTTAGTTTATTTGCAGAAAATCTTGTTAAAACAGAAACCGGGTTTCTAGTATGGACAGACAACTTTATTTAATTAATTTCTGCTAGCAGTTCGTCCAAAGCTTCTTGGCTAAACTCAACTTCCGGGAAATCAGAAGGAGTATAGCCACCTGCCTCTGGGGATAAACAGTGGGTAATAATAGTTTCTAAGGCTTCTATATACTCATTAGCCAGATTTTCCACAGTGGCCCAAGAATGAAAATGCTCGCTATATTGCCACTCTAATTTCAGCTTCCCTTCAACAACTAATCCATCTACACTTAACAAATGGCGGCGCTGTCCTTTGGGGCTGTGAATAGAACCGCTAGACTCGTGGGCAAATTTCCATTCCAGGGTTGCTAACTGTATTTGATCGAATTGACCTAAGTAGTTAAAGCTCACCTCAGCTTTGGGGAGGGCTTTTAATTTATTGCGATCACTTTCATCCGGGCTAATATAGCGCCAGATGCCGTAATCAATACCTCGGTTGGGAATACGTCGTAGTTGCTCTTTTACCGACTTGAGAACCTCTCCGGGATCGTTGCGATCCTCAAGTTGTAAGAGAACGGGGAATATACTAGTAAACCAGCCTACCGTGCGGGACAAGTCCACATCATCAAACAAGTCCTCTCGTCCATGACCTTCTAAGTCAATCAGTAGGGAGTAAGAACTTGTCCAACGAGTGAAAGTTTGCACCAATGCCGTCAGCAGCACATCGTTAATTTGAGTGTTGTAGGCTCCAGGGACATCCTGTAACAGAGCGCGAGTCTGTTCTACACTCAGGTATACAGATACAATTTGACTAGAAGCTACAGTGTTATTTTGAGCAACAGCAGCATAATCCAACGGTAAAGGAGCAATTGGGAACTGCATTGAGTCCAGCCAATAATCTAGCTGTGAGTGGAGTTCTTGACTGCGGGCATAATCCTGCAATCGAATTGCCCAATCCTTAAAGGAAGTTGTTTTTGCAGGTAGTTGGATACTTTTGCCAACTTCTAATTGTTTGTATGCCTCAGATAAGTCTTCTAGTAAAATCCGCCACGAGATCCCATCGACAGCCAAGTGATGGATGACGATGAGTAACCGTCCGGGAGAATTGCCTAAGTGAAACAGAACGACCCGCATCAGCGGCCCATCTGCTAAGTTCAGCGTCCTTTGTGCTTCATCTGCCCTGATTGCGATCGCCTTTAACTGTTCTGCTGGGGGCAGATATGACAAATCTGCAATACCCAACGATACATCACTTGCATCACTGTTGTACTGCTGCCATTGCCCATCCTGCTGCACAAACCGCAGGCGTAAAGCATCGTGATGGGAGAGTAACTTTTGTAATGCCTGCTCTAGTAATTCCGGTTGCAAATTTGCAGGAACTTCTAGTAGGAAGGATTGGTTAAAGTGATGAGGTTGAGGTAGATTTTGCTCAAAGAACCAGTGCAGAATCGGTGTTAGAGGGACAACCCCTGTAACTAAACCTTGTTCTGATTGAACCGAATTAATTATACCAGCAACAGTAGCTAATTCAGCTATTGTTTGGTGTTGAAATAATTGTTTGGGAGTCAGTTTGAGTCCAGCTTGATTAGCTTTGGCAATAATTTGCATACTAATGATGGAATCTCCACCCAATTCAAAGAAATTATCGTGGATACCAACTTGTTTTAGTACTAAAACATCCCGCCAAATCTTTGCCAAGACTTCTTGAGTATGGGTATGGGGTGAGACAAAGCTAGTAAATTCGTCGGAATCGAACTCCGGTACTGGTAATGCCCGACGATCTACTTTCCCGTTGGGGGTAATCGGCAGAACTTCTAGAAATGTGAAGGATGCAGGAACCATGTAATTGGGGAGCTTTGACTTAAGAAATAGGCGTAGCTCATTACTGGTTGGCTGTGTCAATTCTGGGATGATGTATGCTGCCAAACTCTTAACACCAGGTATATCTTCTCTGGCGATCGCCACAGCGTCACGTACCTGGGGGTGTTGAGTTAAAGTAGCCTCAATTTCCGAAAGTTCAATGCGGAAGCCGCGAATTTTAACTTGGTGATCAATGCGACCCAAGAATTCTATATTGCCATCGGCTTGATAGCAAACCAAATCGCCCGTCCGATAAAGTCGTCCTTCGGGTGCGAAAGGGTTACGAATGAAGCGTTCTGCGGTCAAGTCGGGACGGTGGAGATAACCCCGTGCCAAGCTCTCACCACCAATGTACAATTCGCCAGTGACACCAATGGGTACAGGCTGCAACAGGGAATCTAGTATATAAACTTGGGTATTAGCGATCGCTCGCCCGATCGCAGGTGGTAAGTAAGCTTGTTGTCTTTTCGGAACAGTACCGGATGTTGCGACTACAGTATTCTCCGTTGGCCCGTAATTATTCACCACCTCAAAGGGATGAGAAGTCGAAGGATACTGATGAAGCTGATCTCCACCTGTGAGCAAAGTTCGCAAAGCCGCATTGGCCGGCCAATTTAATGACAGAACTTTCTCGGCCATTGGTGTCGGGAGGAAGCTAATGGTTATTGCCTTTGACAACAACCAGTCTCGCATTTGCTCAGGGTAAAGCCGGGTTTCATCATCGGGAAAGTGGATGCTCGCCCCAGCCGTCAGATAAGGCCAGATTTCCCAACCACAAGCGTCAAATGCTACTCCAGCAACTTGTGTTACTCGGTCAAGTGACGACACGGCAAAAGCTTGTTGATGCCAAAAGACGAGGTTTAATAATCCTCGATGTTCAATTTGCACTCCTTTGGGTCTGCCGGTGGAGCCGGAGGTGTAAATCACATAAGCCAGATTGTCAGTTGTCACCGTGTGAGGTAAATTCTCTGCGATCGTGCTGAAGGTTGCGCTATCAAGACAAACTACCCGCGCTTGATGTGGCGGCAGTGTTGTCACCAGACTTTCCTGGGTCAGCAGTACCGATACCTGGGCATCTGCTAGCATGAACGCCAACCGCTCTTGGGGATATGCCGGATCGAGAGGTACATAAGCCCCACCAGCCTTGAGAATGCCCAGCAATCCTACCAACATTAAGGGCGAACGCTCAATGCAAATTCCCACTAAAACTTCTGGTTTCACACCTAAAGTGTGCAGATAGTGCGCCAACTGATTCGCGCGGAGGTTCAATTGTTGGTATGTGAGAGACTCATTCTCATAGACTACTGCGATCGCATCTGGTGTTTTTTCTACCTGCTCCTCAAACAACTCATGGATGCATTTGCTGTGAGGATAAGGCGTATAAGTATCATTCCATTCCACTAACAACTGATGTCGCTCCGGCTGACTCAGCATTGGTAATTCACCAATGGATTGATTTGGATTAGCAATAATCGCTGCTAACAAAGTCTGGAAATGACTTGTCATCCTCGCAATGGTATCTGCCTCAAATAGGTCGCTGTTATATTCCCACGAACCTATTAGTCCCGCTTTTGTCTCCCAAACTGCCAAGGTCAAATCAAACTGAGATGTTCCACGTTCTACAAATTGAGGAGTCAGGGTGACATCAGGCAATTCTAATGTATCCAACAAGAAATTCTCTAAGACAAACACCACTTGGAATAGGGGATTGTAGCTGAGAGAACGTTCTGGTTGCAACGCTTCTACCACTTGTTCAAAAGGAACGTCTTGGTGAGTGTAAGCGGAGGTTGCAACTTGTCGCACTTGAGAGAGAAACTCATTGAAACTGGGATTTCCTTTAATCTGGTTACGCAGTACCAATGTATTGACAAAAAAGCCAATCAATGGTTCTATTTCCCTGCGGTTGCGGTTGGCAATGGGGCTACCAATGCAGATATCATCTTGACCACTGTAGCGAAACATTAAAACGACGAAAGCCGCCAGTAGGGTATGAAATAGGGTAGCTCCTGACTGTTGGCTGAAGGTTTTGATTTGCTTGCTCAAATTCTGGTCAATTTGAAATTCCTGGGTAGCACCACAGAAAGTCTGAACGGCGGGGCGTGGTTTGTCTGTGGGTAGTTCTAATAAGGGTGGCGCATCGGCTAACTGTTGCTTCCAGTAATTTAGTTGCTGTTTTTGAATTTCCTCAGTCAACCACTGTCGCTGCCAAACTGCAAAATCAGCATACTGGATGGGCAACTCAGCCAGAATCAAAGGGGAATTAAGAGTAAAACCTCGGTAGAGGGTGGACAATTCTTGGATGAATATCCCCATTGACCAGCCATCTGTGATTATATGGTGCATGATCAATACCAGGATATGGGACTCCGATCCCAGGCGCAGTAAAGTAACCCGCAACAAAGGGCCATTACTCAAATCAAAAGGTTGGCGAGCTTCCTTGGTGACAATCTGTTGTACTTCTGATTCTTCTATACCTTGCAAGTCTAAAACTGGCATTGCCAACGCCAAGCTAGGAAAAATTACCTGCAAGGGTTTTCCATCCACTGCTGGAAATATTGTCCGTAAAATTTCGTGGCGGCGGATGATTTCGTTGATACTTTGCTGTAGAGCTTCTACGTTGAGTACACCTGCAACGCGCAGCTGTAAACCCTCGTTATAAAATGGGCTTTGGCTTTCTAATTGATAGAGAAACCACATCCTCTGCTGGGCAAAGGATAAAGGCAACTCTTCAGAGCGTTCTATAGATGGTATTGGCTCAAAAGAGGAGTCTGTTGCAATCTGAGCTTCTTCTAGAAAAGCCAGGATTTCTGATTTGCGCCCTAACAGTTGGTTTTTCAGGTCTGGGTTTATCACTCCCTTGGGAGCGCGATAATTTAACTGGCCGCCTTCCAGCCAAATTTTGATGCCTAAACTATTTAAATAAGATACAAATTCTATTATTGTCATTTATAATACGCCTCCCTCATATTCTTTTTCTGCGTCATCCATAGCTGCATTCCATGTGGTGACAACAGTTTGTAGCGCCTCCAGACTTTCTGCCAAACCAGCTACAGTCGGGGATGCAAAAAAACGATTTGGCGACAATTCAACAGAAAAAGTCTCGCGCAACCGAGAAATGACTTGGAAGGCTAGCAAAGAATTTCCTCCCAGTTCAAAGAAGTTGTCATGAATGCCGATCTGGGGTATGCCTAAAACTTCTTGCCAGGTTTGAGCTATTTGCCGTTCCGTTTCGTTTCGGGGAGTGATCGCTCCTATACGAGTCATCCCCCTAGCCAATAATTCTCGATTAATTTCGCCCTTGGCAGTGAGAGGCATTTGTGATAGTTGCACAAAGTCACAGTTAACAGTTGTTGTGAAGCGATGTCTTCGACGGGCTACGCCTACGCGCACTGTAAAATCTGATAATTCTGGTACGGCAGAACCGTTACTCGTAGTGAAATAGGCAGTTAATTTCTGTAACCCTGGAAACTCCGAGGTAAAACGCCGAATTTTGGGATTGCTACCATCTAAACCAACTATCATCTGTGCTTGGTCATGATATAAACCAGCCAAGAAGGAATACAATCCTTGTTGCAGGCTCATCTCATAAAAGCCTTGAGCGCGGGTGATTTCTTGCCTCTGATAACCCTTGTTAATCCCTGTATCACGCCAAATTGTCCAAGCAAAGCAATAGCTGTGCAACCCACCAATAGAACGTTGGTATTGATTAAAGCTTTCCAAAAAATTGTTAGCAGCAGCATAAGCGGAAATGGTAGCGCCACCAAAGAAACTTGCTAAAGACGAAAAGCTAATGAAAACCCCCTGCCCTTGCTTCTCCAGTAATTGATGCAGTACCCAAGCACCTAAGACTTTGGGACGTAAAATTGCAGCTAAACTCTCTGGTGTTTCATCTACTAACATCTGTTCGTGGTAAGTTCCCGCCAGATGAATCACCCCATCTAACTGACTTCCCCAGTTAGATTTGACTTTTTCTACTACTTGCTGTGTGGCTTGCAAGTCGCAGATATCCACTGCCTCATAAACCACCGCTCCAAGCTGCTTTAATTCTTGATAAGCTTTAATTTTGTCTGATATTGTTTTGGATACAACGTCCGTACTTGGTAGAGGAGTGCGACCTAGTAATAGCAATTTGGCATTAAAAAATTTAATTAGATATTTAGCAATTTCAATCGCAACACCTCCAAGTCCACCGCTAATCAGATACATTCCTCCTGGTTTAAAGGGAAGTTCTTGCTTAGGTTTGTCTTGCAGTTTGACTTTTTCCAAACCTGCAACAAAACGCTGTCCATCCCGGTAAGCAACCTCTTGGTCTTTTGATAAAACCTGGAGTTCTTGTAGAAGATAGTTACCATCCATCTGTATTGAATTTGGTGTCAAATCGATGTGGCGGCAATTTAACCAGGGTATTTCTTGGGGAATAGTTTTAACTACACCTAGAACTGGGGATTTTTCATAAGCTATCTTGTCTGTTGGTTGTGTCGACTGGGTATAGCTAGAAACAAATAATAATTGAACTAAATCTTGGGATACCTGAGTTTTTGCTAGGGCTTGGACAAGAAACAATAAACTGTAAATTCCCTGCTCTTGGGCTTTTTCCAGAGCTTCTATGCTTTTGATTTCTACGCCATATTCTTGATAATTCCACAAATGCAAAATTTGACCAATGGTCAGGTTGTCTGCCTTTATAGTCTCAAACAATAGCTGATAATGACCTGCATTTCCAGGAGTTAAACAGAAATTATTAGGACTTTTTTTAGTAAAATACGATCCAGGTGAGACACACAGATATGGCAAGTTTTGCTTTTGCAATTGCTGACAAACAAATGTACCTAATCCAAACTCGTCAAGGAATACTATAGTCAGGCTATTTTGGGATAAAGTCTTTAAAACCTTGGCTTGCTTACGTCGCCAGACTTTTTGGTAGAACCAATCAGGAATCGTGTTGGTATTGTCTAGCAAGATATCGAATCGTTTGAGAATTAAGTTAAATTCACCTGCATGGAAGCGATCGCTAAGTTGCGATCGCTGAATTTTACCAATAACGGTTTTGGGGATATCTTCTTTAGCTAATAAAATTAAATAATCAGGATTTAAGCCGATTTTGTTCACCACTGTTTGGCGAATTTTCTTTAGTAGCTCTAGCAGTTTTGCTTCTTCTGTAATCGGCGAACTGAAGAAAATAGCCAGTTTCTCTGTTGAATCATCAGCATTGCACACTGCACAAGCGGCAGTGTAGGACACTTCAATTTCTGCAATTTCTTCAACTACTGCTTCAATTTCATGGCTGTAGTAGTTGGCTCCATTGATGATAATAGTTTCTTTGGCACGACCAGTAACCACTAATTGTCCGTTGGTAATAAATCCTAAATCTCCAGTATCAAACCAGCCATCTTTTAAAAAGGATTGACCGTTGGCATTGTGGTTGTTGTAATATCCTGGAGAAACGGCATCGCCTTTAACTTGCAAACGCCCTATGGTGTCTTCTCTTAATACAGAGTTTTGCTCGTCTACTATGCGAATGGTAATTCCAGGAATGACTGAGCCTAAATCAGTAAAAATACTGTAATTCGGATGATCTATTTTTACTCGTTTAATAGTACCTTGCAATATAGATTTGTCTACTCTATGGAACAACAAAGGTGCTTCTTGGAGAGGCTGATAATATGTAATTCCCGAACCCATCTCAGCCATACCAAAGGCTGGGCGAATTGCCGTTGCTTTGAGTCCATAGGCAACCAAGCTTTCTCGAAAATCCTCCACAGCTTTACTAGAGACTGCTTCACCAGCTGTCAGTAGAAATTTCACGCACGATAAGTTCCAGTTTTGTTCTGGTTCTTGTTTGAGAGAGTCATTAACTATCGCATAAGCAAAGTTGGGTGCCCAGCTATGAGTAACCTGGTATTTATTAATTAAATCCAACCAGTTGAGAATGTGACCCAAGATATATTCTTTCTGTGCATAAACCAGCGTGCAACCTAATTCCACACCACGAATATGCCAGTCGGAAATGCTGCCAATGTGATCGAACGGCAGCCAATTCAAAATTACATCTTCTGACTCGTGTTGATTAAGTAGGTTAGCTCCTCTGGCGCGAGCAATGAGATTTTGATGAGTCAATTGAACGCATTTTGGTATTCCTGTACTGCCAGAAGTCAGGTTGAAAATAGCTACCTCATCTGGTTGACTATGGTGATATTGTTTACTGACAGTATTGTTTTTTAATACTTCAATTGTGCCTATCTTGAGGCGTTCTGTTGGTAGCCATTGCGATAGTAATTCTATCTCTGGTTTGAGAACTTCTGTAGTTAAGATAACTGGACTATCTAAGAACGGCCAAATATGACAAAGCTTATCCACCACCTTGTTTGATTCTCTATAAGTCGGTGGCACTTCCATGATTACGGGAACAAAGCCTCCCAATATGCAGCCCCAAAAAGCTGAAATAATGTCACAGCTAAGTTCCATTTGCAATATGACTTTGTTTTTTGGCTTGAGTCCCAACTTTCTCAAACCAGCAAGAATCTGCTCTGCAACTTCCAGTAACTCAGCGTATGATTGGCGTAGTTCTGTGCCATCGGGCAACAGGTAAATAATTCCCCCACTTGTAACCTGTTGAGCAGCTCTTTGCAAAACTTCGGGCAAGGTAATAGGTGCATTGGGATCATCCGGTAGAATACCGCCGTGGCTGATGGCAAGTGGCTTTGGCTCTGAGAAATGTTGTTGTGTATTGGCTTGGGAGCCTATGGGAATTGGGGCAACGTTAGCGATGGGCAAAACCCCGCCTCCCGCGATCGCGTTCTTGTCTTGCCAATCTGGGATCAAATCCGATAAATGGAGTGAGGGGATATTCTTTCTCAACTCCTGCACCACTACCACTGCCTGTTCAATTTTGTGATGCGAGTTTAGTTGCTTTTCTACTTGCTCAATTAAACTTTCATCAACAATAGGAATGTTCATCAGAGCCAATTCGTCTACCTCTCCTGTGGCAGTTAAAGGTATATATGATACTGGTACTACGGCTTTGGGTAATAATGCTTCCCCGGACACATTTTGAAGATAAGAGCGAATTTGCTTTAGCGAGTTATTTGAGCTTGAAACAATATATGGTACAACTTCCAGTGGATATGTTTTATTCACAATCACTGTGCATTCCTTTAATGGAGCTTTCTCCAATAAAACTAATTCAAATTTAGTTTTTATTTGTTGTATTTTTTTCAAAAATAAACTCTCTTCTTCTAAAAAATTCATTTTTACACTCTTTACTATAATTTAAATATACTTAAAAATTACAAGCTTATACTTACTAATCTATAATTTAGGCAACCGAAAAACTATTGTAAACACTACTCTGTTTTATATTGCAAAATATAAATTTTGCTGTTATTTTATATCAATTAATTCAGGAATAGCCTTTTTTTGTTATATCAATTTACTATAGATAA
>NZ_JAAGOG010000093.1:0-30056 GCF_010747425.1 Nostoc sp. UIC 10630 | reverse complement strand
TATAAGATGTTATCAATTCAATATAGAAGAACTGCGTTGTGTCAGGTCATGATACAGAACACCTTATCAAAATGTAAGGTGTTTAAAGCTGACATTAATATTGGCAATTTCCCCCTAGAATTTTAGAAATAGAGTGTTTTATAGTAAAAAAATTGATTCACTCAATTTAGGGGATTGAGGATTAGGTATTAGGTATTGGGAAAAATTTTCTTAGTCCCTAGCATCATTAATCCCTAGCCTCTAGTTTCAGACAAAAGGGGAATTCCGCCTAAAGGACTCGAAGCCTGCGTAAATCGGTATGGCCCGTGATGAGATGCGTAAATGTGTCTCGTTCATTCATGGGTGTTGGACTCAATTCCCAATTGGCTAGAGTACGGCAGAGTTATGACCCCCAGCATTACAGATTCAGCAGTGAAGGCTGCGGTAGCGGCTGTTGCTTCAGAGTCAGCCACAGCAGAGGAAAAAATCCAAATGCTGATTGAGATAGCACAGGGTTTTCAAAAAAAGCCCAAAGCTGCCCAAGACTTGCGGAATGCAGTTGGCTTATATTACCGGGCCTATGAGATGTGTGGTGAGGAGTATCCCCTATTGAAAGCCAGGGCCAAAGTGGGCATGGCGGGGACGTTACAGGCAATACCGGATGCTGATTACCAACTGTTGATGCAAGCTAAAGTCGGTTATGAAGAGGCATTACCGATTTTACAACAATTAGCTTTGCCAGAGGAAGTGGCAGAAACGCAGATGAATTTTGGGCTGGTGTTGCAGTCGTTAGTGCCATTCAATTTGGCGCGAATAACCGACAGCATCCAGGCTTATCATGAGGCTTTGCGGGTGTTCACTTGGGAAGATTACCCCCAAGAATACGCGATATTGTATAACAATATTGCGATCGCTTACCTTTCTATGCCCCTAGCATCGGAACGGGAATACTTGCGTCAAGGGTTAGCTGTGCAATCATTTGAGGTAGCGCTAAAGCATATTAATCTGATCGATCATCCCAGAGAATATGCGATGTTGCAAAATAATTTGGGTAACGCTTTGCAATATTTAGTGAGTTCCCATCCTGTCGAGAATAACTTACGTGCGATCGCAGCTTATGACGAAGCGTTAAAAGTGCGTAACGCCAAAGATACACCCCTAGAGTACGCTAACACAATTTCCAACAAAGCCAACGCCCTATTCAACTTACCAGACGACCCTGAAAAACCAGAAGCTGGTAATCCTCAAAATCTTTTGCAAGCCCGTATCTACTACCAAGATGCTTTAGAAATATTTACAGAATACCAACAAATTGCACAAGCAGAGGTAGTAGTCCAAGCATTACAAGATGTAGAAGCAGAAATGAAGGGTTAGGAGTTATGGGTTATGGATCTAATTTGATTCTTAACTCTTTAACTCTTTACTTAAACAATGAGGAAAAAACAGCATGAGAGACATTTTAACAACGCCAAATCTGATAAATTTTCTCACAAGTTTAGTAGATGGCGATCTTAACATAGCAACAGAATTGGTCTGGCTAATTATAGCAACAGCCTTGGCTATGGTTGGCGGTGCAATTGGTGGAATGCTATTAGCTGGTAAAGATATAGGATATCAGCTTTCAGCAATGCTTGGTGCATTATTTGCCCCTGCGGGTGTAATTCCTGCCATCTTCTTAGGGCTTGTTGCTTTAAATTTCTTGACAAATTATTAGGAGAAAATATGTTAGAGCTAGGATGGTTATCTGCCAAGTTATTTTTTAAAGGAAAGCTAATACGCAATCCAATATTTTTTGTCAAGCAAACTACTATTGGTATTGCTGTAGGTTTCTTACTGCTAGTGTTACTTGCACAAGCCCCCATTCCCTTCTACTTACCAATCATATTATCTAGCTTAGTGACGGGCATGATTATGCCGTTTCTCTTGAAGGATTTTAAAACGAAGTGAATTGTCATTGATAAACAACCAATCCCCAATGCTAATGACAAATGACAAATGACGAATGACGAATGACAAATAACAAATGACAAACCTTGAAGAATTAATTCAGGAAATTAATCGTTTTGAGGCAATTATATCCGAGTGGGATGAAAGCCAACGGTGTGTAGCAGTAGGTCTAAAAAGAGCGATTGAAGCTTTGCATAAAGCTGCATTGACTAATTTGATTAAAAGCCTAAAACAAGAATCAATGCCAGCTTTGCGTCATGCTGTTGCAGATGAATTAGTGTATGCAGTGCTACTGTATCACGAACTAGTCAAACCACCAAAACCCCCACTCTCACAACGCATTCAGGCAGCCCTTGAAGAAGTTCGCCCAGGTTTAAAAAGCCATGATGGGGATGTAGAATTAGTGGCAATTAAGTCACCAGATACAGTAGAAGTTAGATTAATCGGAACTTGCAGCAGTTGTCCGGCTTCTACTTTGACTTTATCTCAGGGAGTAGAACAGGCAATAAAAAACCATTGTCCTGAAATTACCAAAGTAGTGGCAGTCAATAACAGTTCTACTGTTAACAACGCTAATTCTAGTTTAATCAGTCCATTCTCTGCAAAAATAACTTGTACTTGGATGAAAGTAGCGACCCTTGATGAAGTTCCTGAATTTAGTGTAGTGGTAGTACAACTTGCTGGTACTTCACTAATTTTACATCGTCAAGGTGCTACAGTAAAATGCTATCGTAATGGTTGCGCTCATCTAGGATCTCCCTTAGAAAAGGGTAAAGTTGAAAATGGTGTTCTTACCTGCCCTTCTCACGGATTCCAGTACAAATTAGAGACAGGTAAATGCTTAACCGTGCCTGATGTTTCGCTTCAGTCGTATCCAGTCAAGGTTAAAGACGATAAGGTTTTTGTGAAACTACAAAAATGATCATGCGAAGGTAAGATTTCAGCAAATATACTGGCGATTAGTCAATCACGGCTAATTTGCTTTTTCATTTCAGTAGTTCGCGCATTCATTTTAGTATTTTGTGCAAGCAAAATACCCGAATGCTTTCTCAATATCCCTAAATTCATTCTCATTTGTGTAATTCAGGTATTGATTTTAGTGTTTTGAGAAAGTAAAAAGGCATATTACTTTCTCAAAAGGTCATTTGACTTATTCAAACCCCAGTTTGCTTATTCATTTTAGTGTTTTCCGCAAGCAAAATGAGCTTTTACTTATTCAAACTCCAGTTTGCTTACTCATTTTGGTGTTTTCCGCAAGCAAAATGAGCTTTTACTTACTCATTTTAGTGTTTTCCGCAAGTAAAATAAGCTTTTACTTTCTCAAACCCCAGTTTGCTTTCTCATTTCAGTAAATCGCGCACTCATGCCAAAGATCCGCTATGTAGCAAAACTTACTAAAAGGTTTTTTGAAAAGTATTTTGCTGTGACTTTAGGCATTTTTAGATCCCCCCTAACCCCCCTTAAAAAGGGGGGAACCGGAATCAAAGTCCCCCTTAAAAAGGGGGATTTAGGGGGATCTAAAACTATTTAATACCGAGAATAGGACTTTTCAAACATCCTCTAAAGGCTATCTTGATTTTTTAGCTTGATTAATACAGAAGTTGATTAGAGGTTTGAATTAGATTTGAAAAAAGTATAATGCAAAACTGTTACTCTTGTTACACGCTAATCAACATTAATGTTTTTAAATAATTATCAGCCTCTATCTGCGGTTCATGGATATCCCAATCAGAATTAATCCCATATCACAATTACCGCTAGAAGCAACAGAAAATCCTCAATATTTGCCTCTATCACCTCAAGGTGCGGAAGTAATTTTAGGCAACATTATTGAACCCGAACAATTAGTTATACCTGTAGCGCCCAATGCCACAACAATGTTTGGGCCTCGTGGTGCTTGTTTGTTATCAGAAACTGGCCCATTATGGGTATCAGATACAGGACATCATCGATTATTAGGATGGCGGAATTTACCCATCAGAGATAGTCAACCAGCTGATTGGGTAATTGGACAACCTGACTTTTATCATGAAGGACAAAATGCTAAAAGTACACCGGGAAAGGCAACCTTAAGTCTACCAACAGGCATTTGTGCTTGTGGCGAAGGGTTAGCTGTCGCCGATGCTTGGAATCATCGGGTTTTGATTTGGAAAAACTTACCAGAAGATAATAATGTTCCAGCAGATTTGGTGTTAGGGCAAGCTAATTTTACTGATAATGAACCAAATCGAGGAAATCAGCAAGCATCTGCTAGTACAATGCACTGGCCTTATGGTGTTTTCTATCATCAAGGACGACTATTTATTGCTGACACTGGTAATCGAAGGCTATTAATTTGGCATCAGTTACCAACAGAAAATGGTCAACCGGCTGATTTAGTTCTGGGACAACCGGATATGATATCTCGCAATGAAAACGGTGGTGATTCTCCAACCGCAGCTAGTATGCGTTGGTGTCACGACATCGCTTTTTGGGGAGAAAATTTGGTTGTCAGCGATGCAGGTAATCACCGAGTAATGATTTGGCAGGGAATGCCAACAGAAAATAATGCACCTTGTGCTGTGGTTTTAGGGCAAAAAAGCTTTGATTTTGTGGAAATGAATCAAGGGGTTTATTTGCCTAGCGCTAGCAGTTTGAGTATGCCTTATGGTGTGGCGGTGGCTGGCGATTGGTTAGTAGTTGCAGATACAGCTAATTCTCGTTTGTTAGGATGGAGAAAGCCGGAATCTATTTTATCACTGCAAGGTGTAATGGCAGATGGGTTGGCAGGACAAATAAATTTTCAAAGTAAAGGTGAAAATCGTAATTTCGGGCTGCCTAAACGAGATAGTTTAAATTGGTGTTATGGGATAAAAATTTGTGGCAATAGGTTGGTAATAGCTGATTCTGGAAATAACCGAATATTGCTGTGGCAGTTTAATAATTTGTAATTCGTAATGGGCTACGCCCCGCTACGCTAACGTAATTCGTAATTTTTGAAAGTCAGATTTATATGGCGACTGAAGAAATTAGAGTTCGCGGTACTGTTCAGGGAGTAGGATTTCGCCCTACTGTATATCGTCTGGCTAAAGCCTGCGGTTTGTATGGAGATGTTTGTAATGATGGGCAAGGTGTATTAATTCGGGTATCTGGTAGTGAGGAAGCATTAACAGAATTTGTTGCCAGATTGCAAACAGAATGTCCACCATTAGCAAAAATTAATCAGCTAACTAGAATTCCTTATGAAGGTCAATTTAACTTTAACAATTTTGTGATTTCTACTAGCGTCAATAATGCCATTAAAACAGAAATTGTCCCTGATGCAGCTACTTGTCCACAGTGTAAACAAGAAATATTTGACCCCTTTAGCCGCTTTTATCGTTACCCCTTTACCAACTGCACTCATTGCGGCCCTCGCCTGAGTATTATTCGTGCGATTCCTTATGACAGATGCAATACCAGTATGTCTGCGTTTGTTATATGTCCCGAATGTGCAAAGGAATACCACGATGTTGAAAACCGCCGTTTTCACGCCCAACCTGTAGCTTGTCATGTTTGCGGCCCCACAGCTTGGTTAGAACGCGCTGATGGGAAATCGGTTACTGCTTCCATGTTCTCCATGCTGGATGATGTGGATGCCGTTTGTACCTTGTTGCAAAAGGGTGAGATTGTCGCAATTAAAGGCTTAAGTGGTATTCATTTAGCTTGCGATGCAACTCAGGAAACCGTTGTACAAAAACTGCGTCAGCGCAAAAAGCGCTATCACAAACCATTTGCTTTAATGGCGCGAGATATTGAGGTAATTGAAGAATATTGTAGTGTCAACGCCAAAGAAAAAGAATTATTGACAAGTCCTGCCGCACCAATTGTTTTACTACAAGCGACAGGTAAAAAACTTGTAGCACCATCGGTAGCATCGGGGCAAAATACTCTTGGTTTCATGCTACCTTATACACCCTTACATCATTTAATTTTGCGGCGGATGAATCGCCCAATTGTTTTAACAAGTGGTAATCTTGCCGATGAACCACAATGTATTGATAATAACGAAGCAAGAGAAAAATTAGGGACAATCGCTGATTATTTTCTCTTTCACAATCGAGATATTATTAATCGGGTAGATGATTCGGTAGTGAGAGTTATCGGCGATAAAGTCCAAACAATTCGTCGTGCCAGAGGATATGCACCAGCATCAATTAGTTTACCACCAGGATTTGACAATGTGCCGCAAATTTTAGCAATGGGTAGTGAGTTAAAAAATACATTTTGCTTATTGCGTGAAGGAGAAGCGATTCTATCTCAACATTTGGGAGATTTAGAAAATGTTGCGGCTTTCAATGCTTACCAAGAAGCTTTAAATTTATACTTGAATTTATTTGAACATACACCAGAAGTAATCGCTATTGATAAACATCCTGAATATCTTTCCAGCAAACTTGGTAAAGAACTTGCAGATACAAATCAAATTCCAATTCATCAAATCCAACATCATCACGCCCATATTGCTGCTTGTATGGCGGAGAATGGAATTCCTTTAAATTCACCTCCAGTATTAGGTATTGCTTTAGATGGTTTAGGTTACGGTGATGATGGTACACTCTGGGGTGGAGAATTTCTTTTAGCAGATTATCGGAAATTTAAACGACTAGCAACATTTAAACCAGTAGTAATGATTGGTGCTAAACAAGCAATTTATCAACCTTGGCGTAATACTTATGCACAATTAATATCTGCTAACCTTTGGGATGATTGCCAACAACAGTATACTGATTTAGAAATCGTAAAATTGCTGAATAAAAAACCATTAAAGCTACTAAATCAACTTATAGAGAAAAAAATTAACTCTCCTCCAGCTTCTTCAGTGGGGCGGTTGTTCGATGCAGTAGCGGCGGCTATCGGTATTTGCCCTGAAGAATGTAGCTATGAAGGACAAGCTGCGATCGCAATGGAAGCTATAGTAGATGTTAGTAGCTTAAATAATGATAAAGAAGCGCTAATATATCCTTTTAGTTTTAGCTTTTCAGATAGTATTTACTGTATAGACTCACGCCCAATGTGGCAAGCTTTGCTTGATGACTTGCAACAGCAGATTCCCCAACCAGTTATAGCTGCCAAATTTCACAAAGGTTTAGCTAATGCGATTGTGGAAATGCTTAAGCATCTTTGTGAAGGAAATCTGATTAATCAGGTAGCTTTAACAGGAGGAGTCTTTCAAAATTGTATATTGTTACAGCAAGTTAGCAAACGATTAGAAACATTGGGGATAAAAGTACTAACTCATAGCTTAGTTCCAGCTAATGACGGCGGATTATCTCTAGGACAAGCAGTGATTGCAGCCGCAAAATTAATACATAAGTATTGATATTTCACAACCCTTTTCGGACAAAAAATTCTCTCTGTGTTCTCCGCGCCTCTGCGGTTAGTTTATCTTCAAAATAAAAAAATGTGTTTAGGAATCCCCGGACAAATTATAGAAATTACCAACGTTAATCATAAACTAGCCCTAGTTAACATTGGTGGTGTGAAGCGCGAAGTAAATATTGCCTGCATCGTAGATGAACAACATCCCCCCGAAGCTTGTATTGGGGATTGGGTGTTAGTCCATGTTGGCTTTGCTATGAATCGAATTAACGAACAAGAAGCAGCAGAAACATTACAACTCCTTCAAGAATTAGCAGCAGCACAAGCAGGGATTAGTACTTAAATAATATTTTTTGTTTGACGCAGAAAGACAGTTACAAACATCTTCCTTTCTTCCTCTCTTCCTTCGCGCCCTTCGCGCCTTCTCTGCGAGACGCTGCGCGAACGCGGTTCGTTAAAAAAACTTCCTATCACAAAAGCGAAATTAACAGATACATAAAACTCACTACTCCTCACTCCCCATGAAATATGTTGACGAATTCCGCGAACCGGAAAAAGCAGAAGCCATACTCCGCGAAATCACCAAATTAAGCCACCAGCTAGAAAAACCCATCAAAATCATGGAAGTATGCGGCGGACATACCCATTCCATATTTAAATACGGTATCGAAGAAATATTACCCCAAACCATCGAACTAATTCATGGCCCTGGTTGTCCAGTATGCGTGATGCCAAAAGGGAGATTAGATGATGCGATCGCAATCTCTCAAAATCATAACGTCATTTTTGCCACCTTTGGCGACGCAATGCGAGTTCCCGGTTCCAAAACCAGTTTACTGCAAGCCAGGGCACAAGGTGCAGACATCCGTATGGTGTACTCTCCCCTAGACAGCCTACAAATTGCCAGAGATAACCCCGACAAAGAAGTAGTTTTCTTCGCATTAGGCTTTGAAACCACAGCCCCCAGCACCGCCTTCACCATCCTGCAAGCAGCAGCCGAAGAAATTCATAACTTTAGTATGTTTAGCAATCACGTCCTCGTGATTCCCGCCCTCAAAGCACTATTAGATAATCCCGATTTACAACTTGATGGATTTGTTGGCCCTGGACATGTCAGTATGGTAATTGGCAGTGACCCCTACCAATTTATTTCCCAACAATATAATAAGCCGATAGTCGTCTCAGGATTTGAACCCTTAGATATTCTCCAATCAATTTGGATGCTATTGCAGCAGTTAGTAGAAAATCGTTGTGAAGTTGAAAATCAATATAACCGAATTGTCCAAAAATCTGGGAATACAGTAGCCCTACAAGCCATAAACAAAGTTTTCGCAGTGCGAGATAGTTTTGATTGGCGCGGCTTAGGTGACATCCCCTATTCAGGATTAAAAATTCAACCAGAATATGCTCAATTTGATGCCGAACTTAAATTTACCATTCCTAACCTCAAAGTAGCCGACCATAAAGCTTGTAAATGTGGAGAAATTCTCAAAGGAGTCTTAAAGCCTTGGGAGTGCAAAGTATTCGGTACAGCTTGCACACCAGAAACACCAATCGGTACTTGCATGGTATCTTCCGAAGGCGCTTGTGCAGCCTATTACAAATATGGGCGACTCTCCACCATTGCCAAAAGAACAATCACCCAAAAACCAAAAATAACTCAAGAACCTCTCCCCGCCTGCGGTTTTTCTTTAGATTAAGACATTCTTTAAATACTCTGCGTTAAAAAAATCCTCACTTTTAATATGAATATTTCTCCCACCAACTCAGCACAAAATTCCTTGTTTCAAAAAATGGAACAAGTCCGCCGTCGCCAAGGTAAAGTGCGAGATACTCATATAACTCTCGCACATGGTAGCGGCGGTAAAGCCATGCGCGATTTAATAGATGATATATTTGTTAGCAATTTTGATAATCCAATTCTTTCCCAATTAGAAGACCAAGCTAGCTTTAATTTAGCCAGTCTCATGCAACAAGGAGACAGACTCGCATTTACAACAGATTCTTATGTTGTAGACCCGTTATTTTTCCCCGGTAGTGATATAGGAGAATTAGCCGTAAACGGTACAGTTAATGATTTAGCTGTCAGTGGTGCTAAACCTTTATATCTAACTTGCAGTGTAATTTTAGAAGAAGGATTACCTGTAGAAACCTTACGCCATGTTGCAAACAGTATGAAAGCAGCCGCAGAAAAAGCGGGTATTCAAATTGTCACTGGTGACACAAAAGTTGTACATCGTGGTGCTGCCGATAAACTCTTTATTAATACTGCTGGTATTGGTATCATCCCACGAGGAGTTAACATTTCTGCCCACAATATTAAACTTGGAGATGCCGTAATAATTAATGGTGAAATAGGCAATCATGGGACAGCAATTTTAATTGCCCGTGGCGAATTAGCTTTAGATACTAATATTGAAAGTGATTGTCAGCCGTTGCATAGTTTAGTAGAAACTATTCTCCATGTATGTCCACAAGTTCATGCTATGCGAGATGCTACACGCGGTGGTTTAGCTACAGTATTAAATGAATTTGCTCTCAGTTCAAATGTGGGAATTCGTCTTTTTGAAGAATCTATTCCAGTGCGTGAAGAAGTCAACGGAGTTTGTGAAATTCTCGGTTTAGACCCATTGTATTTAGCTAATGAAGGTAAGTTAGTTGTAGTGGTTCCAAAAGAGAATTCTAACAACGTTTTATCTGCTATGAAATCTCACCCAGCAGGCAAAGATGCTTGTATTATTGGCGAAGTTATTCCTTCACCCCCAGGTATCGTATTGTTAAAAACAGTTTTTGGTGCTGAAAGAATTGTTGATATGTTAGTAGGCGACCAATTACCACGAATTTGTTAATCTTTAATATATTTATAGTATGCACGAATTTGGAATTACCCAAAATATTGTGGCAATTGTGACTGAAAATGCCAAAGGCGCAAAAGTGCAGCGAGTTTTATTAGAAATTGGCAAACTTTCAGCCATTATGCCCGAAGCTATCCGATTTTGTTTTGATATTTGCACCCAAGGCACAGTTTTAGAAGGGGCGATATTAGAAATTTTAGAAATCCCTGGCTTAGGACGATGTCGCCAATGCGGTGCAGAAATTTATTTAGATAAACCTTATGGTATCTGTAACTGCGGTAGCGTGCAATTAGATTTAATTACTGGTGAAGAACTTAAAATTAAAGAAATAGAAATCGAGGAATTATGTGTGTAACCTGCGGTTGTTCTGATGATGGCGAAATAAAAATTACAAATTTAGAAACAGATAAAGCGGAACATAATCATACTCACACTTTACCAGATGGAACTGTCATCACTCATTCCCACAGTCATGACACTCATATAGAAGCACCTCAAATTCATGCCAAAATACACAATACAACCATATCTTTAGAGCAAGATATATTAGCAAAGAATGACCTGCTAGCTGCCCAAAATCGGGGATGGTTTAAAGGTCGAAATATTCTCGCCTTAAATTTAATGAGTTCTCCCGGTGCAGGGAAAACAACTCTTTTGACCCGAACCATCAATGATTTAAAGCAGCAATTATCTATTAGTGTCATTGAAGGCGACCAAGAAACTGCTAATGATGCCAAAAAAATTAAAGAAACAGGTTCTAAAGTCATTCAAATCAACACCGGAACAGGCTGTCATTTAGATGCATCAATGATAGACAGAGGTTTACAACAACTGAATCCGCCACTAAATTCAGTTGTGATGATTGAAAATGTCGGAAATTTAGTTTGTCCAGCCTTATTTGATTTAGGAGAACAGGCAAAAGTGGTGATTCTCTCAGTTACAGAGGGAGAAGATAAGCCGATAAAATATCCGCACATGTTCCGTGCTAGTGATGTAATGATTATCACTAAAATTGATTTGCTACATTATGTAGATTTTGATGTGCAAAAGTGCATAGAATATGCTGTACAGGTAAATCCCCAAATTCAGATTTTTCAGGTTTCTGCAACTACTGGTGTAGGATTAGATAATTGGTATAAATGGGTAACTGAAAAGGTAGTAAATTAAGTAACTTGATTATCACGTTTAACTATTAGCGATTCGCACCATGACTGCTGGAAAAAGCGGAATTAGTGGCAGCATAAATCGAAATTCAGTGGTCAAAATTGAGTGTAATTTGCCTATGATTGAGGCTCCCCAGGATGCCCGATTACAGCAGATAAAGTAGTCAATAAATCTGTCGCTGTGTAAGGCTTAGGCAGAAACTTCTCAGCACCAACGGCAATAGCCTTTTGCTCGTTAGCGGGTAAACCACTGGTGGCAATAATCTTAATATTGGGGTTGAACGTTCGCAGGATGGAGATAGTTGTTAATCCGTCCATATTGGGCATGGACATATCTAGCAAAACTGCACTAATTCGTTCCTTATACTGGGCATACAAAGCGATCGCTTCAATGCCATCGTTAGCTACAAGGGTTTTGTAGTTATAATCTTCTAAAGTTTCCTGATTGGTTTGTTTTACTAAGTCTTCATCATCAACAACTAAAATCAATTCGCCATTACCTGAAGGTAATTCTGCCTTTGTTATTGTCTCGGTTGCTTTGCCTTCTCCTCTGGGCAAAAATACCTGAAATCGTGTCCCTTTACCTACCTGAGTTAATACTTCTACAAAACCACCGTGGTTTTTGACGATACCTAAA
This sequence comes from Nostoc sp. UIC 10630, assembly GCF_010747425.1. Taxonomy (NCBI): domain Bacteria; kingdom Bacillati; phylum Cyanobacteriota; class Cyanophyceae; order Nostocales; family Nostocaceae; genus Nostoc; species Nostoc sp. UIC 10630. Next base: position 18,135 of record NZ_JAAGOG010000093.1, on the reverse strand, counting down.
ACTGTTGACAGTCCTAGCCCTGTACCTTTACCAACTTCTTTAGTTGTAAAAAAGGGATCAAATATGCGCTCTAAGAATTCTGGAGGGATTCCCGACCCTGTATCTGAGACGGTAACAACGATGTAGCCTCCTGCTTTCGCTTCCAGGTGCATTCGGGCGTTTATTTCGTCAATCATCCGGTTTTCGGCATTAATTGTGAGCATACCATCATTGGGCATAGCGTCACGGGCATTGACTGCCAAGTTCATAAATACCTGTTCTAGTTGGGTGGGATCGGCTTGCACCATCCATAATGTGTTTATGGGAATGTCATTAACAATTTCGATGGATTTAGGAAATGTCTGTTTGATGACTTTGACCAATTCTTGGAGCAAATGCCCAGGTTGCAACAAGATGCGCTTCCCTTCTGTACCACGGGTAAAGGCGAGAATTTGTTTAACTAAGTTCGCTCCACGCTGCGAGCTGTTTTCTAGTGTTTTGAACAGTTCTTGAGTCTGCAAATCCACATTTTTGGATCTCAAAGGCAGCAATTCGGCAATCATGATTATGGGAGCAAAGACATTGTTGAGGTCGTGAGCAATGCCACTGGCTAGAGTTCCTACACTCTCCAAGCGTTGAGCGCGGTAAAATTGTTGCTCTAGTTGTTTTTTCTCGGTGATGTCGGTGTTGACTGATAAGATAGATTGGCTTTGTCCGAATTGATTGTGTACCAGTGTCCACCGACTAGCAACGATAATTTTTCTCCCAGTTTTGGTGGTTTTTTCTAACTCCCCTTGCCAATAACCTTGTTCCAGAGTGGTTTTGAAACCTGCTGCTAGTTGAGACAAGGATTCTACGTTGAAAAGTTCATGGACTAATTTCCCCATGCTTTCCTGTGCTGTCCAACCGTATAAGTTTTCAGCACCTGGACTCCAGAACAGAATGCGGTTTTCTAAATCGCGGACAAAAATGGCATCGGTAGCAATATCAATTAAAGCTGCTTGTTCGGCAATTTTCTGTTCGGCCAGCTTGCGATCGCTAATATTGCGGCTGACGGCTGCCAGACCAATTAGCCGATCGTTCATGTCTTTGACGCAAGAAACGCTGTAAACCATCCATAATGCTTCTCCCGTCTGGAAATGACGGAAACGAATTTCTACTTCCGCCCGTCCCTCACGCAAAACACGCGGGAAAAATTCATTGATGATAAAGTCCTGATCTTCAGGAAAGAAAAATTCCCTGACTGGCGTTTCGCTATATTGCTGAGTGTCATTTAGCCCGACTAGTTGCATACCCGCCGGGTTCAAATAGAATGGCACAAAATTCATATCACACATACCGATAAATTCTGTGCTGTTATCGGCCAGAGAAACAAATTTACGGATTTCAAGTTCCGATTGTTTGCGTTCGGTGATATCTATATTCACCCCAATCATCTGGAGTGGCTTATTAGTAGTGTCATCATACAATACTTGACCCTTGCATACTGACCAACCAACTGTACCATCTGAGTAAATAAACCGGAATTCGAGATTATGGGGTACTTGCTGGTCAATTGCTCGCAAAACTGATTGATGCAGCAATTCGCGGTCTTCAGGGTGGACAATGAGATTTAAAAAATTTTCATAGCTGACATCAAAGGTATCAGGAGTTAGACCAAATAAAGTAAACAAACTCTCAGACCAGATAACCTGATTGGTTCTCAGATTCCATTCCCAAGTGCCAATGTTACCAACACTAAGTGCCAGTTGTAACCTTTGTTCGCTTTCTCTGAGAGTTTCCTCAGTCTGTTTACGAGCGAGCAACATGGCTTGGCGATCGCTCACATCCCGCAGTATTGAAAGATGACGATGTGGTATAAAATTGGCAACCGCCGCAAATTCAGTTTCTCGCACTGTGCCATCGGGACAATATAAGTTAAACTCACCCAACATTTGTCCTTGTTCGTAGAACTGTTGCAAAGCTTGGGTAAAATCAAATTCGGGTGCTGCAAAATCTGCGATTGTGGAACCTAACAGTTCTTCCTTCGATACACCAAATAGCTTACAGGCTGCTGGATTTACCTCTACATAGCGCCCCTCGTCATCTGCAATCGCGATCGCATCAAGAGCACGATCAAAAAGAGCTTTCCACTGATGTTCACGCTGCTGGAGTGCTATTTCAGTCTGTTTGCGCTCCTCAATTTCCCGTTTCAAACGTACATTTGCTTGCAGTAGTTCAGCTGTACGCTCCGCCACCCGTAACTCTAATTCTTGTTGAGCTTGGCGGCGTTGTTCAACTTCCTGTTCTAACTGCTGGTTGCATTGTCTAAGTTTAACCGTTTGTTCCTCAACTTTTGCTTGCAAAACTTGAATTATGCTGTCTATTTCTAGGGGATCAAGCACTTGTAGGAGATTCGTTTGTGTCACCAGTCCTTGCAATTCGCTTTGTTCTCCAACTACGGTTAATCGCCGCACCTTTCGCTCTTGCATCAACTGGTGAACAGTCCATAAAGATTCAGTGGGAGTGATGCTTAATACAGGGGTACTCATCACATCTTGCGCCTGGGTTTGGGCTATATCTAGTCCCTGTAAATGGAATTTAATAATATCTTTTTCAGTGATCATCCCTACCGGGATCAATTCCTTCTTCTGTTGGGCGACAATTACCACACAGCTGATCTGGCGATCGCTCATGATTTGAGACAATTCCAGCACAGATGTAGTCGGGAGAGCATGAATAACTTCAGTTACCATTACTTCCGTCACACATCGCAATTTCAACAGGTGAACTGGTTGGATAACCTGACGAATTCTGTCTTGGGTAATTAAGCCTACCAATTGTCCAAGATCATCTACTACAGGTAGATGACGAATACAATGTTGACGCATGAAAGATAAAGCTGTGAGGGCATTTTGAGCCTGAGCCAACCCCAGGCTGATGACTGGTTGTGTCATCACTTCTGAGATTTTGACACTGGATAAATCTTTGCCCATCCCAGTCAGTCGGATTACATCCCGTAGAGTTAATATACCTATTAAGTTTGTTTCTTCAACTACTAAAACACAACTACTAAAATCAAATTTAGACTCTACTATACTGCTATTTACCCTATTCATTAGAGCAATAACATCAATAAGTGGGGTATCAGGTAATACAGTTAAAGGACAACGTTCAACTATCTGCTCTAAAGTAGGTAAATCCACAGGAGAAAGTGATCGCATTAGTTTAGTCTGTTGGTTAAAGCAATTAAAGAATTGATTTCAAAAATCAGCAGATGACAAAATAATCTTAAAATTTCTCAATCTTCAAGCTATTTTGACAAAATTTAGCTTTCTGGTTTAATCAAAGTTATGATTTTAAATTTTTGAGAAGGAACCCCACACGAATAAATTACCTTTTTTAATCGCTGAACCCCTACTAATCAAGGTTAATATTTTTCAAAAGGGAAGTTATTTCACTACTCCTAATGTATTTAAATAGTTTTTTGTAATTTGATAACTTTCTTATAGAAATGTATCAGATTGATTATATAACCTAACTTGTTAATTACAAAAGTGCCTATATAAGGTAAAAGCAAAGATAAAAGCTCTGAAGTTAAGCATAAAACCTTTGCTCGTGACTACATGAATTGATTTGGGTAATTTTTGAGTAAATTTCTTCCAAAAGTGGATGCTCCCGATCTCAATACTTGTCGGTTAAGGGGAAAAGGGGAAGGGGAAAGGGAAAAGAAAAAACCTTTAATCTTTACCCTTTAACCTTTTCCCCAAACCCAATTTCGAGTTAAAAATGCAAAACCCGAGCAGTATTGCTCCCGATCTGAATTGTCAGGACAAGCAAAACGGGGCAATTCATTAATTGACCCGTTTTGACTATTGTTTGCGTAATTCCTGAATTAAATCTCGAAGGCACCTAACGCTTTGAGGACATCTTTTTGAGCTATCGTGATTCCTGTTACGCCTGTAATATTAGTTCCTTGATAAGGTCTGTCAGGATTCAGTATTTTCAAACATTTACCCGTTTGGGTATCCCAAATCTGAATAGTCCCGTTTTGGCTGCCGCTAGCGATCGCATAATGTTCTGTAGATTTGCCAAATGCGATATGCGATCGCATTGCATGAGGTAGGACAGGCAGCACTTTCAGGCAAACTCCTGTATGCCTATCCCAAATTCTCACTGTTTGATCTAAGCTACTACTTGCCAAAATATCACCTTCTGGACTAAAGGCAACTGACCAAACACTATTACTGTGTCCCTGAAATATATTCAGACATTCACCTGTATCAACTGACCACAGGCGAACTGTTTCATCTTCACTAGCGCTACTGAGGATTTGCCCATCTGGACTAAAAGCGATCGCCTGGACTCTACTCGTGTGTCCTTCTAAAATTTGGAGACATTCACCTGTGGAAATAGACCACAGGCGAATGGTTTGGTCTTCGCTACTGCTAGCGAGTATTTCACCATTGGGGCTAAAGGTAACGCACCAAATCCAACTGGAATGACCTTGCAATATATTGAGGCATTTTCCTGTATTAATAGACCATAAGCGAATGGTTTGGTCGTCACTGCCGCTTGCTAAGATTTGTCTATCAGGACTAAAGGCAACTGATTGCACCCAATTTACATGACCTGTCAAAATTTGCAGACATTGCCCAGTGCTAACTGACCATAAGCGAACGGTGCGATCGGCGCTGCTACTGGCAAGCAAATGTCCATCTGGGTGAAACGCTACGGAAGTTACCCAGCCACTATGTCCGGTGAATTTTTTCAGGCAAATCCCCGTATTGACATCCCATAATCTCACGGTTTGGTCTGTGCTGCCACTGGCAATTTGACCATCTGCATTAAAAGCGACTGAAAATACCGAATTACTATAGCCTTTTAAGGTTTTAAAGCATCTACCTGTACTAACATCCCATAGCTTTACGCTTTGGTCTGTGCTACCACTGGCAATGGTTTGACCATCTGCATTAAAAGCAACTGAAAATACTGAATTGGTGTGTCCTGGTAAAATATTCAGGCATTGCCCTGTACTAGTTTCCCAAATTCTGAGTGTTTTATCGTCGCTGGCGCTGACCAGCATTTGGGCATTGGGACTAAAGGCTACTGAACGGACGCGATCGCTATGTTCTTGTAATATATTGAAGCACTTGCCAGTACTAACTTCCCAGAGTCGAATCGTGAAATCGGCACTACCACTGGCTAGGGTTTGCCCATCTCGACTCCATGATACTGACCAGATGCGATCGCTATGTCCTTCTAAAATGCGATCGCATTCTCCACTAATTTTCCAAAGTCGAATCGTTAAATCGGCACTGCCACTTGCTAGAGTTTGACCATCTGGACTCCATGATACTGAGAGGATTCGATTGGTATGACCCGACAAGATTTTATAACAGTCCCCAGTGTTGACATTCCATAATCTTATTGTTGGTTCATCGCCTCCACTCGCAAGCATTTGACCATCGGCACTAAAAGCAACTGACCAAATCGAACTTGTGTGTCCTGACAATGTTCTCAGACATTTACCAGTGTTGACATCCCACAGCCGAATCGTTTTATCACTACTACAACTTGCTAATAATTGCCCATCTGGACTAAAAGCAAGCGACCAAACCCAACCCAGATGTCCGGCAAAATTCATAACCAGTTGCCCAGTTGCAACCTGCCACAAACGAAGCTCACCTTCTGCATCTCCTGTAGCTAATAATGCTCCATCTGGACTAAAAGCAATACCAGCAAACACCATACCAAAGGTTTCAGCAAAAACACACTGACTCAAATCAGAATATTCAAAATTAACATTATGCAAATTTACATCCTGTAGATAGGCTTGCCAAATCGTTAAATTTGAAAAATTATAGTTAGTTAAAGTTGATTGCAATTGACAAAGTAAATTTAAAATATTACCACCTGCATACCCAGTTTTAAGTGACGATGCACCTCGGAGCTTCGTCAAGCATTGAGTTAGCAAGTCCTCAATTGCAAGTTGTTCGCTGACTTCTATTAATAAACGATCGAGTAATAAGCGTTCCAGAATCGGCTTGAGAATAAAACGAACTTGTGTTTCTCGCACATAATCTTTTGCTTGAGCTTTGAGTAATGCATGAGTTTTGAACAGCAAATTTTTTTGAGCGGCATTCGCTTCTAAACCTGCTAAAAGTTCTTGACAAACTTGAGCAACCAGTTTCTCGGTAGCATATTCCATTACCACAGGCTGAAGTGAAAACTGGGTCTGATGTTTTCCAATCAGTGTCGCCTTGGTCTTCTCAATTAAAGAGCGTTGCTCTAGTGATTCTAAAATATCAATTAATTCTTGGGGCGATCTGCGTGGAAAAATATCCGATCGCAGTTCCGAAAAGGAAGCGGAATCACGATATATAGCAAGCCAATAAATAACCGTTTTTTCGGATTCAGAAAGCCGTTCAAATTGCTGCTCAATGAGATTGCGAATATTTCCAAAAACAAAAGCTTGCTGGTTGAGAAAATCAGAAATACTGCCATCAAACAAGTTTTGAATCGTAGTCGCAATAATTTTCAATGCTAAGGGATTTCCGGCATAACCTTCAACCAGCCGACTCCATTCTTCTGTTGAGCCTTGGAAATTCCCCTTTAAATGCAAAAGTTCTTGTGCTTCTGCTTTTTTCAATCCACCCAATTGAAAAGCTCGGACGGGTAAGCTTGCTCCTTCTAAAAGACGAACTTCTGGAGGTTGATCTCGGCTGGTTAACACTAAGCAGCTTTGATGGCGAATTTCTCCAATTTGTCTAAATATTTCGCCATAAGCTTCATAGCCTTCGATATAGGATGATTTAGATTTATCGTTATGTTGTAAGATAGTTTCGATATTATCAAAAATTACCAGACAACGCTGCGATCGCAAATAATGCAACAGGCGCGAAATTTTGCCTTCAACGGTTTCTGGATAATCAATTTCTTGCTGATTAGATAATAATTTCAATAACTCGGTTAATATCTCTTGTACTGGTGGTGCATTTCGCAAACTCCGCCAAATCACACATTTAAAATCACTCTGTAATTGTTGCGCCAGCTTGATAGAGAGAGAAGTCTTTCCCATTCCGCCCATTCCTGACACAGCCACCAGCCGACACTGGTCAACCAAAATCCACTGCTGTAACTGAGCTAGTTCTACTTGTCTTCCGTAGAAAAAATCAACATCAATTGCATCTCCCCAATCTTGATAGCAAGTCTGCGCTTCTACAACTAGCAGATTCTCAGTAAATTTTACTCGCGTTTTTTCTTCAATATCTTGATTTGATTGTGCTGTCGCCCGCTCGATTGCTCTTCTGAAACTTGTTTTATTAACTTTTTCTCCTAACACTTCTGAAAGGAGTTTCCAAAGCTTGGGGCCAACATCATGTTTTAAGTAAGTTGGAGAATAGCCATAAATGTCGGCAATGCGATCATAACTTTGGCGTTCCAAAGACCAAGACTCACGCAACATAGCTTGTTGGAGATCGCTTAAATGAATTCTTGACTTGGCAAAAACAAGAGCGTCTGTAAATGCGAGTGCTTGATCGATATCCATTGCTGCGATCGCCAAAAGTTAAATACACTTTAAATTTTATAAGTAGAATGACATAATTCATTTATCAGATAACAGCAAAAACAATATGCAATCTTTTACAAATTCTTTACACAAAGTTTATGCTTCAGCCATTAATTAGTCGAATTTGGCAATCGCTTTTACGTTTACTGTTACAGAGAATTACTCTTGTACTCACGCTGATGTTATGTGCAGCGATCGCGATCGCAATTTCTAATATGTCTGCGCTTTCATCGAGCTTGATTGAAGCCCAAGCAGTGCAAAATGCTGCCTTGAATATCCAATCATTAACTCAAGCTTTTGACCTCTACAGTGCCGCAGCCGCAGATCGAGCTAAACTCGTGCCTGGAATTACCGTCACCCACGCTTACCTCAATACCAAAGGTGCAATCCCCCTACCCTCAACTTTTGCGATCGAACTCGGTGAGCAAATTAGTGAAAAAAATGCCGAAATGTCTGTAAGACTATATAGTAACTATCCATATCCTTGGCGCACGAAAGGGGGAGCAAGAGACGAATTTGAGCGCGATGCACTCAACTTCTTGAAAGAAAACCCTCGTCAAAAATTTTACCGTCTTGAGAAGAAAAATGGAAATACCACCTTGCGTTATGCACAAGCTAGCCTCATGAAAGCAAGTTGTGTAACTTGTCATAACACAGATGCTACTAGCCCAAAGAAAAACTGGGAAGTAGGAGATGTTGCTGGAGCTTGGGGGATTTCTCAATCTCTCGATAATTTAGTAACCAAGACCAATCAAAGTCTCCAAGGAACCTTCGCTATGTTAGGCGGTATGTCAGTCTTAGGACTTTCAGGATTGACACTTGTTGTTGGGAAACTCCGAGAAAACAGCAGAAATTTAGAGCATCGGGTTAAAGAACGAACTACAGATTTAGCAGAAGCCAACACTGAATTAGAAAAAAGAAACCAATTAATTCGCCAAGTTTTTGGACGATATTTAAGTGATACGGTTGTTGCTAACTTGTTAGAAAGTCCAGAAGGATTAAAACTTGGTGGTGAACGCCGCAAAATTACTATCCTCACCTCTGACTTAAGAGGCTTCACTGCTCTCTCAGAACGCTTTCCACCAGAAGAAGTTATTCACATTCTCAACCTCTATTTAGAATACATGGCAGATGTGATTAATCATTACCAAGGCACAATTGATGAGTTTATGGGAGATGGTATTCTGGTCTTATTTGGTGCCCCGATCGCTAAAGAAGATGATGCCCTCAGAGCCGTTACCTGTGCCTGTGCTATGCAGTTAGCAATGGGTGGCGTTAATGAAAAGATGAAAACCCTCGGCTGGCCACCATTAGAAATGGGGATTGGGATAAATACAGGTGAAGTTATAGTCGGCAATATTGGTTCCGAGAAGCGGACTAAATATGGAATTGTCGGTAGTCAAGTAAATCTCACTTATCGAATTGAGTCATATACTAGTGGCGGTCAAATTCTCATTTCCGAGCAGACTTTCAAAGAAGTCGGCTCAAGCATCAAAATTATCGGACAAAAGCAAGTTCAGCCAAAGGGTGTGAGCCAGACAATTACCATTTACGAAGTATATGGTGTAGGTGGAAGATACAATCTTTATTTACCCAAAGAAGAAGAATTATTTTTACCTGTTCCTCAAGAGATTCCGCTTTTGTACACTATTTTGAATGAAAAGCAAATGGGTAATCCGATCTTCTACGGGCGTTTAGTCAAACTATCAGCAAAAGGAGCTGAATTAGAAGTAGATATTCCCAATGAAGTACCACCGAAGCTAACTAATCTTAAAATCAATCTTTTTATATCTAAAAACTCAGCACAAGTCAGTGAAGATATCTATGCCAAAGTCTTAGAAAAACCGACAATTAGAGGAAAATTTTATATTCATTTTACATCTGTCCCTCCATCACTCATAGCTCAGTTTGATAACCTTTATCAGATAATTTCTCAAAAACCTAATTAAGAATTTTAATTTTATAGCAGTCTTATACTATTGGTGAAAACTCTATTTATTATCCTCCGTATTTTTTGTGTTCCTCCACACTTTTTTTGCATTCCTACCCTACAGTCAGGCTGGAAGCAAGCTACGCGTAGCGTCTCGTAGAGAAGCGCATCTACGTTTAAACTAAAATCTATCATCGAAAAATAAAGTCGCTAATTTACAAAATCCCCCCGCAGGTTAATGAAAATTTAAAGTATGTTTTCTAACATCTAAAATGCATACTTCCATTTTCCTATCTGTGTGTAAATCCTCATGGCTAAAGTTGAAGAATTGACACCCCAGCAACTCTCCGAAACAGACCTAAAACCACGAGGGAGAGTTTATCCAAGTCCTATCAGTTGGCGCGACCAGTTTTTGTACCAATTGGTATTAGATAGATTCAGTGACGATAATGAAAATCAAAGAGAGGTTTTTGACCACACCAATCTTGCAAAATTCCAGGTTAAGGATAAAGCCAACTGGATGGCAGCAGGGACAAAATTTGTTGGTGGTAATCTTAAAGGAATTAAGAGTAAATTAGACTACTTGCAACGATTGGGAATAACAACGCTGTGGATTAATCCACCTTGGCGGCAACGTTCTGAGTTAGAAGTTTACCATAGCGATCGCATTCAAGAATTTTTAGATATTGACCCGCACTTTGGCACCCGTCAAGATTTAAGAGATTTAATTGATGCTGCCCATGATCGCAGGATGTATGTCATCCTAGATGTAATTTACAGCCAGAGTGCTGATAACTGGTTTAACAGAAATGACGTAATTGCAGCTCTAGCAAGAGTTTATCAATATTGGATTGCTCTTTCTGACTGCGATGGCTTGCGGATAGATAGCCTCAAGCACGTTTCTCCAGAAGATTCCCGCAAATTCTGCACAGCTGTCCGTGAATACGCCGAATCTATCGGTAAAGACAACTTTTTACTGACTGGGGAAATAACCTCCGGTAGTATGGCTGGTGCTTACATAGACATTATAGCTCGCAACCTTAGTGCTGTATTAGACATTGCACAGACCCCTAATGAATTGGCTGCATTCGCCAAAGGGTTAGTTAACCCCAAGCAATTTTTCGATTTGTATAGCGAAAACAATCTCGCTGGAGAATACCGCCAAATTGGGACATATCATGTCTCCATCTTGGATGACTATGAGATGTCATCCCGGACTAATAAGCAGCGATTTGCCGCATACAGTAATGTACCTAATCTCTATGATCAAGTTGCTCATGCTGTTGGTGTGCAATTAACTATGCCAGGAATTCCTGCTATTTATTATGGAACGGAACAGGCTTTTGATGGAAATGAAGGTTATCACGATTACAGCATAGAGGGTGGAAGGTTTGCGGAAGATAGATATATCAAAGAAGCAATGTTTGGCGGTGCTTTTGGCGCATTTCAAACAGCAGACTGTCATTTCTTCGATATCGACCATCCTACCTATTTGCGGATAGCTGCGATCGCGCGTATCCGCAACAGTCACGATAAAATTGGTAAAGCCTTGCGCCGTGGACATCACTACCTACGCGAAACATCCTTTTGTAATTCCCCCTTCTCGATTCCCGGACAAGGCGAATTAGTTGCTTGGTCACAGACTTTATTTGACACAGAAGTGCTGATGGTACTAAATACCAACGGCTTAGAAAATCGCGGTGCAGAAGTGACAGTAGATACTTATATACATCCCCAAGACTCGACCATGACGTTTTTATACAAAAGCGATTGGAGCGATTCATATTTACGCCACCCACCCCGCGACCAAACTGTAGCTGTGCAACATCATAACGACCGTCGCGCAACTGTGCGAATTGATTTGCCACCTTCGGGAATGGTGATTTTGGCGTAAGCAAACATTAGCTTTTGGGCAAAGCTTTGAGATAAAAAACCTGGTTTAAATTTATAACCTTTTACCAGAAGCTTTGCCCCTGAAATTACTAAATATCTATGTTCTAATTTTTATTAACTATTTTTAATCTAATACGGTTTAGTCAAATCTAAAAGTATTTGTCAAATCAATTTTTTAATTAGACATATTTATAGCAAAAAGTTTTGCTAAATACCTCTGAAGATTCATGAAAACCTGGATAAATATATTCCAATATTGAAGACTCAGATTTTAATTAGCAAAATTATATCTCAAAGCAGAGAATTACTATGGAGAATGTAATTGCTTACAACAACGATAAAGGACTTCTTGCTTACATTCAATTCCTGGCATCTAGTTCCCTAAAATTTGGAGATGGTAATACTGATAGAGTATTTGACTTCGAGGACGCACTTGACCAAACAGAAATGGCACAGCTAGCTGTTAATGAACTAAAAAAAATCCCTGAAGTGAATGCGTTGTTTACAGAACGTTGGCTACCAGCACCTTTCAATTTAGATGATTTAGGTAAACTCCCAGAGGGAACTTTAGGTCATGTTTATGCTAGAGAAATGAAAGCTAGAGGATTCGATCCCTACTTTTATAAAAAAGTTCCTGTTGTTGATGATATTTCCTATCTTAAAATGCTTTGGAGATCCACCCATGATATATATCATGTAGTCGCTGGATTTGACACAAATGGAATTGGTGAAATTGGTCTCCAAGCTTTTTTCTTAGCTCAGACTCCAATTCCCATCAGCGTCATGCTTTTGAGTTTTGGCATGGTGATGATTAGCCTTTACCAACCTAATAATTTTAAAGATTTAATGATAGAAATATCTCGTGGCTACAGGGTGGGTTCTCATACTCCAGGTAAGTTGATCGCGCAAAAATGGGATCAACTTTGGGATGTACAAGTCAGCGAAATTCGTGAGCGTCTGGGTGTGAATTCTATTTCGTAAAACTGGTATTTTGAGAGGTGGATTTGTTGAAGGAGGCAGGAGGCAGGAGGCAGAAGGAGTTTTTCAGTTGGGGATTCGACCCCTACTGATAGCGGCGGCATAGCAACTCTTAGAGACGCTACGCGTAGCTCGCTTCTCCGTAGGAGTACGCTTAGAGCGAGTCTGCGAGCGTCTTTAGAGCCACTGAACTCTCGTACCCTGCGGGAAGCTAACGCAACAGTGGGGGTCTTGGGCTGTTACAGAGCGCAGTTTTCCTCCTGCCTCTTGCCCTCTGCCTCCTGCCTTCCTCGATAAAAATTGCAACACCCTGCACTTTAGGAGTACAGGGTGTAATACAGCTATATTTTGTGTGATTCCCAGTTTCTATTTACCTCAAAGCCAATCTCGGTAAGCTGATATTTCATTTACGCTGATTTCAAACGGCATCCCTTTTCCAAATGGCGGATAAACGCGGATTTTGCCATTGCTAGCAAACCGTTCTAACCTATTACCCAACTGAGCAATATTGCTAACTATATGCCAGTAAGATACTAAGTCGGGGCAGTCAACAATTAATGTTAGGATGGTAGCATTTGTTGTGAGATACCACTGACAATTAGACAACAAGACTCGCGTAATGCGATCGCAAGCTAGATAAAAGCATCTACCAGTAGACTGTTCTAGCTCCATCTGCAACATTCCATCCTCTTTTGTTACCTCAGTGGGAGGTAAATCATCGGGAGGAAGCAGGTATAGTTTAGAAGACATAATTTCGCACCTCTTGGTTGTAGCGCGTCAAACTCTCTAAGTTTTTTTGCAAATCCGCAGACGAGGGTTTGAGGGCTAGGGTAGCTAAATTTAATTCGTCTTGAAATTTCTTGATTTTGTCTCGACAAGTCTCCACATCACCGATAATTGAGTTCTCAATCAAATAATCTTCGTCGAAACAAATGTTTGTACGGTCAAATGGTTTTTGGTTGGAGTTTGCACTATTCTGCAATACTTGAGCCGTATTCGCTTTCATTTTCTGGCTAAATTGGCGGATGAAAGGCAATGCCTCACTCACTGCTTCATCAAATGTTTTAGCAACATAAAAAAAGCGTGCCAGCACGAAGTTTTCTGCACCACTAGAATTTAAGGCTCGATATTTAGCAACAGTATCCTTCAATCTGTGTAGGGAGAATGGTGGCCCACCCATCAAGCTGAAGGAATGTTTAGCAGCAAGTTCGATACCATCATCGCCGCCAGTGGCAACATACACTGGTACTTGACTCTGCAATGGTTTTGGGTAAATTGTCAGGCGATCGCACTGATAATACTTGCCATTAAATGATACATCAGTTTCATATAAAAGCTTTTGAACCAATGCGATCGCCTCTAGCATCTTAGGACGAGCTTCACTTGGGAGTGTCGCAAAATGCTTATTTTGTTGGGGAAAGGGGCCGCCTTTAGCAACTCCAAATAATAATCGTCCATTGCACAGGTTATCAAGAGTGGCGATATCTTCCGCTACCCGAATCGGGTTATGGAATGGCAGTAACACCGCCGCAGTGCCCAATTGGATAGTTGAAGTCAATCCCGCCAAGTGTGCCATCAACAGCAACATAGACGGGCTGAGATTGGATTCACTAAAATGATGCTCACTCACCCAGGCTGACTCAAAACCTAAACTTTCTGCCTGTTTTATCAGCGCGACTTGCTCAGAAATGGCACGACGAGCATCTTGGTGATGATTATCGTAATTGCAGAAAATTCCAGTTTTCATTACTTGCTTTGATACTTTGTGCTGGCTATTCTAGTGGTCAATAGGTTTGAAGTAAGCACTTTAGTGCTTCAATATTTGAGGACTAAAGTCTTCACTACAAACACCTTTACTCCTCTCCATTAATGCGATCAAAGACTAATTTGCAACCCACTGCAACTCCAACCATAGCCGTGGGTTGTTATGTTTGATGTTCGACATCGGATCGCGCAATAATCGTTTGGCATTCATGCAGACTACTTGGACTAGTCCCATATTGTCTGCAACTTCTCTGAGAATTTCTTTGTGGGCTTGCACATAGGAAATCATTTCGTCAGAGCAATAAATTCCTATATATTGCAACCGTCGAGCAGGTCGTCCCCAAAAACAGGTGATGACTTTCACATAACACCCATCTAGTAATTCCCCAACTTTTGGGTAGTAGTGGTTGAGGACTCTTGTGAATTCTTTGGCTAAGATATCTTCAGCAATCATTGGAACTGATATTTCTGTAGCGTCCATCACGCTATTTAATATAACATAATTTTATCAATTAAATATGACAAAATACCTTATGAGGCTTAAATAAAATATTAAATATTACATAAAAAAAGAGGTGTACCTTATTTGGTATCACCTCCGATTTGCGTAAAGCATCTTTATATTGAATGAAATATCAAAGTATTGATTTGAATACCTCGAACGCGGCTATTAATGCAAAACCCACCTCGTAGGTTAGTTTTTTAGTTAGCGTGCAAGATTAACCGCAATTTCTCATCGACAGGTATATTTGCCAAGGATAGATGCTCCCAAATACTCTGATATCAAAAATCATGAATTCAAATAAAATGTATTTAATTAGCACATTTCAAGATTGAATTCTAAATGTTGAATTTTTAATTATTATCGAGCATTGCGTTCACAAACTAATACCTCTGCTATGATATCTGGCACATTTACAAAATCTGTGAATCCTTCAGAACCACGAATTGGTGATATAAATGTATAGTTTGGATCGCAAGCTCCAGTGTCATATACTTGAATAAACCATCTATCGGGAAATCCTTCTACACCTAATTCCACAGTGTACCAACTCTCGCCAATCAGACGAGAGTTAAAGATTGTGAACCACTCCCGATTCTCTTCTGAAATATTCCAATCTGCCATGAGCAGTTCTAAAGCGATTTGTCCTGCATCCGTTGAAGTCAACAACATTTTTACTCCTTATTGGCAACTTCAGGATTTTCAACTTCAGTATTGGGAACTTCAGGGTATAAACCCAATTCTTTAGCTAGCTCACGCGCCACAAAAAATAAAAACTTGGCACCATCTTGATTGCCTTCATGGGCAAACATCGTTGCTACTTGTAACATTGTTTCTACGAAACCAGAGTCAATTAATTCTGGCTTAGATTCTAAAATTTCTGGTTCTTGACCATTAGGGCACTTGAGCAATTCATCAATCAGATTGAAATACAGTTGCTGGCGTTGTTCTGACATGGTGTTTTGTTTTGGTTGATTTTAGTGAGTTAATTGGAAATTGGTCACTGTTCGATACCTTGCTGCCACAGTCTCTCCAACATTTCAACTTGTTCTTTTAAAACAGTTGCACGATGTACAAGATATCTGTCGTAAAAGAGAATTCCTAACCCAACACAAATAGGGGTTAACAAGAAGAACCATTGCAAGATAGCGGCAAATTTATATTGTTCAGCAACAGTCAGCATTTGATTAATCACATTACGGTCAGAGGATTGGATGCTAGTCTGAGGGGAATGTGTAACCTCTGTCTGGGGAGCCAAGTCGGAAGCATTTTTAGTAGTCTTGTTAACTTCGTAGGCTAAATTCTGAGATTTTACTAAATCCAGATGTCGCTCCCAAACAATGCCAAATACTACTAGTTCTGGAGAAAGCACTGCTAAAATAACTACGCAAACTGTAAGGACATTTAAAAGTTTGGCTTTCATCTTGGCTCTCCCTTGCTAGGTAGTATGCACCCAGTAAGAAAATATCATTTGCTGTTTATCTGAAACAGTTTTGATATTAAAATATGTGTAAACGGGAATTTTCACAATTGTTAGCTGTCAGTTTATTTTCTAATTACCACTGACTACTGATCACTGAAAAGTTACTAACATTTTTGCAAAACGTAGGATTATTCAATCAGAAATAACACACTTAGATTCTGGGATGTGGTTTCATCTTGCTCTCAAAAGGGAGATTAAGAAGTCCCCCCTAGTTCACTCAGCTTTCGCTCAGGAATGTTGGGGGGTAGAGGGGAATCTCTGCGTAAATCCTATACGATTTATATCAGTCGCTCTCCACAAAACAGTTTACCCCAGCCCTGTTAAGATTATTAAATTCATTAGAATAGTACTCAACGGCTGTAATCCTTATCAGATAAGTATTATAAAAAAATATTGGGGTATGGGTGCTAGTGTTTTTGAGATGGGGTGCTAGTGTTTTTGAAGTGGGGTTCTGGTGTTTTTGTACTCAATCTAAAAGCAATGTAGGCAAAGCTTTAGAACTGTTTTTAATGCAAGTTTTAGTAGATAAAATCTGCACTCAAAAGTAAATATCGATGTCTCTTGATAAAGATAAACTAATAAATTCAGAAAATCCATTAAATGTTTTGAAATTCAGTTATATTTCCCTAACAAATAAAGAATGATGATAAAAATTATTCATATATACAGAATTATAAAAATTGATCTTAGCCTAAGAGACAACAGTCAGCAATTCCAAATGGTAAAATAAAACAATGGCAAACTAAACATCTGCTGAAGAGAGAATCAATGAGAGCATCTGCTAAAAGTTCTTCCTAAACTTTCAGATTTTGTGGTTTAGTTAGAATACATAGTATATGCACTCATTGGCACTAAACTGCAAATTAACTACACAAAAGCTTATTGTTATAAGTAAATACTCTGTACTAAGATTTAGGATTTTAGGAGTTAAATAATGAGAATTGCTCAAGATATAACAGAACTGATTGGACGAACTCCTTTAGTTCAACTGAATAAGATACCTCAAGCTGAGGGAGTAGTAGCAAGGATAGTTGTCAAATTAGAAGGTATGAACCCAGCAGCCTCGGTGAAAGACCGCATTGGGTTAAGTATGGTACTTTCAGCAGAAGCGGCTGGCTCAATTCAGCCTGGAAAGACTATTTTAGTTGAGCCTACTTCAGGTAATACAGGAATTGCTCTAGCGATGGTAGCAGCAGCACGTGGCTACCGTTTAATTTTGACAATGCCAGAGACGATGAGCCAAGAACGACGCGCTATGTTGAGAGCTTATGGCGCGTCTTTAGAATTGACACCAGGCGCGGAAGGAATGCGGGGAGCTATTCGCAAAGCCGAAGAGATTGTGGCTAATACTCCTGATGCTTTTATGCTGCAACAGTTCCGCAACCCTGCCAATCCTAAAGTTCACCAGGAAACTACCGCCGAAGAAATTTGGACAGATACAGACGGAGAAGTAGATATCGTCATTGCTGGGGTAGGTACTGGTGGGACGATTACCGGGATTGCAGAGGTACTTAAAGGTCGTAAAAAGACTTTTAAGGCGATCGCAGTTGAACCCAGCAACAGCCCAGTTCTCTCCGGTGGTGAAGCCGGACCACACAGAATTCAAGGTATTGGTGCCGGATTTATCCCCGATGTTCTTCGCCTAGAATTGGTTGATGAAGTAATTAGAGTCAGCGATGAACAAGCGATCGCTTACGGGCGACGTTTGGCAAAAGAAGAAGGCTTACTATCTGGGATATCCTCTGGTGCAGCTTTGTGTGCTGCCATTCAAGTAGGTAAACGTCCAGAAAATGCCGGACGTTTAATCGTGATGATTCAGCCTTCCTTCGGCGAACGTTACCTCAGCACCCCCATGTTTCAAGACTTATCCTTAGAAACTGCTGGCGTGCGTTAAAGATAAGACTTACGCAAACAATAGTCAAAAAGAAAGATTTTCCGGTAGGGGCAATTCATGAATTGCCCCTACCGCGTGTATTGTTTCGTAAGTTTAAAAGAGAGCAAGAAAGGAGACAAGATAAAGATGTTTCTATCTCCTACCTCCTGCCCCCTGCCCC
>NZ_JAAGOG010000092.1:0-30240 GCF_010747425.1 Nostoc sp. UIC 10630 | reverse complement strand
AATGGGGAATGGGGAATGGGGGCGAGAATAACTACTGACGAAGGACAAATGACAAATGACAAATGACAAATTACGAATTACGAATTATTTGAATGTCGTGATTTGAACGTAGATTGGTATCAGCCCAAGAACATATTAAACCTTCCGAGCCTGGGTCAATCAATTGTTCTGGTGATGGTTGTCGTCGCCAATTTTCTCCTTGCTTACGGATGGGAAACAGCAGGACGGGGCCTAAATGACGCACGCCTGGGGTTTGTTGCAGTAATGCGACAATATCTGATGTATAAACTGGTCGCCCAAATGGCCAACCTTTGCCGTCCATTCCTCCAGTTAATGGATTTAAATATTTATACAGTGATACCCTTAAATTCCGGCGAATTTCTTCTCTGGCAAAAGGATTATCATAAGCAGGTTCTAAAGCAATTTCTGTTTGTACAGAAACACCTACATAATTTGGTTCTTGTAATTCTATTTGTACCCCTAATAACCGTCTTTCATCTAAGTAACTCAAAATTTGCTCTTGCAGGGCATTACTAAGAGCAAAATTTTCTGGTGTCATGCCATTACCTTGCGCGATCGCATCTGTATTTGCATAAGGTACTACCAGTAAACTAACTATACCAGCTTGTCTACGAGAATTTGCTGGTAAACACCGGACGCGGGCGATCGCACCTGCACCCGCCTGTTGAGTCAAAACTTCAAAATCTTCAGCAGTAACGGCGCGATCGCGTGTGCGGAGGATGCGGGGAGCCTTCATCACAGCTTGTTCTAGCGATTCGGCATCCGCACCATTGATTGCAGGTACACGATTGACCACACTAGCAATGTATGGATATGCAGACTTCAAAAACTGGATTGCCCCAGTTTGCACATTGCCTTCCCTACCGCCACCTGTGCGATAAGCAACCATTTTAATCTCTGCACCACGGGGAGGAATCGCCCCATATTGGTGTTCCGACTGGTTATTTTCTAGAACTTGTACAGATGTGTTATCTAGCGATGGTTCTTGGATTCGCGTTCGTACTTGTGTTTGTTGTTTAAGTTGGCTAGGTTCCCGAATCAGCGGCCCAAACTGGATTGTCCCAGTGATCGAATCGATGGTGTAATGAAAGTTATGCGGTCCAGAATCAGCAAAATCTCTCACCTCAATCCACTTTTGAGGCAAACCACCACTGGGAGTAACTAAAATATACTCATTTTCTCGGCGTTCTAAAATTGGTGCTGTTTGTAACTGGAAACTCTGACCAGGTGTACCATCACTAATTCCCAATCGCTCATCTTGAATCAGCGTACTGTGACTAGCTCTAACAGTACCGCCAATTGACCGCGCTGCTAAACCAATAATTCTTGGCGGACGATTGTAACCAGTTTCATTGGCTTCTGTGGAAACAAAGCTACAGCGCAGCCAACGACCTCGGTAAGAGGTAAAATTAGCCACAGGCCAAATTTGAGGTAAATGTAAACGTACCTCTGCACCTTGAGATGGGTTTCCGCCTTGTTGGGCTATTTCATAAAAACTGAACCCACGAGTTTTATCGTCTGACTCTTGCAATAAAACTGGTTGCCAATTTTCCCCATCCCAGGCTTCCCATTTGCGGGGTGGTTGATTGGGGTTAATACCAGCAGGAGTAGCCGCAGCCCCTTGGAAAATAATTTCTAAAACATTAGCGTCTAGTGGATCATCAGAATTAATTGCTAAATAAAAGCAGTTCCCAGGCTGAGGTTCTTCTTCAAAAATCGGTTGTTCATTACCTGTCCAGAAACCATTAGATTGACGAGTCCATGAAGTTGTAACTCTTTCGCGCAGAGATTGGGGAATATCTTCGGTAGTTTGGGCAGTTAAGAAGTGTTGGATGCGGGGATTGCCGATAATTAGAGGATAATCTGTGCTAAAGGTAATAGCTTCTGTAGTTTCAGTGCGAATAGTTGAGGCTTCTAATCCTGCGGGAATAGTGTAGGCTTCGGGTAATGCAGCGCTTAAATAAAAAGTTAATTCCGTGCGGGCTGGGGCGGGAGGCTGGAGACGAATACCCAGTAATTCTAGGAAAGCGACATAATTTTTGCGAGGTACTTGGTTAAATCTGAGCAACATCTGGTCAGTCAACCAAGCAAATAACTCAATTAGCGTAATTCCTGGGTCGCTGAGGTTGTGGTCAGTCCATTCGGGACAGTAGCGGGGAATACGCATAATACATTCTTCCACCAAATCATCGAAGGCGCGATCGTCTAAGTTGGAAGAAGGTAATTTCGGTAAAAAATCAAAGTTCATACCAATTTAAAAAAGAATGTGACAGATACAAGGCTAGAAACCCAGATAAAATTTAGCTTTTTTAATTAGGACTTACGCATAAATTATGGAATAACGTAGACGCTTCTCTACGAGACGCTACGCGAACGGCTTGCCGCAGGCTACCGCAGAGGCACAGAGGGCACAGAAAAATCAGAGTTTGAGAGATATTTTGCGTAAGTCGTATTAATTTTTAATTTTTAATTTTCAATTTTTAATTCGGATCACGCTTCCTCCCCAGCTGAAACCAAATAATAAGGATAAACAAAACTATAAATATCGGGGCCGTCTTTGAGTCGATAATTGATAATGATGTCCACTCTGCCACGCACAGGGTCAGGATCGGTGATAACTTCATCGATAGTAATGCGTGGTTCCCAAACTTCTAAAGCTTCCAAGACATAAAGACGGATTCGCAGTAGGGTATCGCTACTTAAAGGTGCAAACGCCAGTTCAGACAAGCGCGAACCAAAGGTAGGTCGATAAACCCGTTCACCTACTCCCGTGCGGAGGATAATCCAAATAGATTCTTTAACTTTTTGATCTTCACGGCTAAGTTGTATCCCGCCTTGCACATTTAAATGCAGTGGATAAGCCCAACCTGTTCCCAAATAGGCTCGTTCACGACCATAAACCATATCTGGCACTTAAACAGTTGTACATGGATATCTTCAAAGATATCGGCACAGAGGGTTTAAGCCTATTCGCCAAAGGTCGAGGATGAAGCGGGGGGCAGAGGGGCAGGGAGCAGGGAAGGCAGGGGAGGAAAGAGGGTTATTTCAGTAATTCTTTTCTCAAGAACAGCTTCACTTCTCTCAAGGGGAGACGCTAAAAGCGATCTGCTTTCTGCCTTCTTTAATCCCTTTCCTGCTAGTATTTTTTCAGGATGGCAATTAGTTTTTTTACAGCTATTTTCAGTTAAATAGACCACGCGGTAGGGGCACAGCAATGCTGTGACCTTACGACAGATATAGTTCAAATACATGAAAAGTGCTGTAATTTCAGATAAACGATCGCAAACTAGGGTTGTCGGTAGCCACTGACCAGAAACGTTATGCCAACATTTGAAGAATCAAGAATTAATAGATGATTGAAATTTTTGAAGCAGACCTGAGTATGCCTTCTCATGCGGAGGCTATGGTGCAATTAATGGATGAGTATGCACTTGACCCGATGGGTGGTGGTAAAGGTCTGTCCGATTACGTTAAAACAAATCTCTCAGCAGAGCTTGCAAAAAGAAAAGCGGCTCATGTAATTCTTGCGTTTGTCGATGCCGAACCCGCAGGGCTTGTTGTCTGCTTAGAAGGATTCTCTACGTTTGCGTGTAAGCCATTACTTAATATTCACGATGTCATCGTTGCTTTACCCTACCGTGGTAGAGGCTTGTCCAAACTGCTGCTACAGAAAGCGGAGGAGATGGCGTTGGATTTGGGTTGCTGCAAACTCACGCTAGAGGTACTGGAAGGAAACCATGTTGCCCAGTCAGCATACAAGGCGTGCGGATTCAGTGGCTATGAGCTAAATCCCCAGATGGGCAAGGCATTATTTTGGGAGAAGAAACTAGCATAGGTGACTGATCGATCGAAAAGTCTTTAAAGCAGATTGATTATGATTACTTCCTATTTGCGCTACGTTATCGATCCTGACAAAATTTCGGATCAAGTTGCAACTCTCCCCTCCCTTATCTTCTCTACTTCTCCAATCAGCCGCCAATCAAAACAGTAAAATCACCTTTGATAATTTTATTTGGTGGTCCTAATGCTTCTAAAACAGTATCGCCCATGCGAGAAGCAGGCAGATTGTTAATCAGCACAGTCTGGCTACCATCAATCACAACCCCAGGACCGTGGGGAGGTAAGGGTAAGGGTGTGGCGCAATTATGAATATCAGCACCAGCAGCAGCAGCAGCGATCGCACTACCCATAGTAGCTGCTGATGTTGCCTTTGTAGTTTGTTCGGTGGCTAAAGCAGCAGGTGCGCCTGGTGTACCTGCTGCCGCTAGGGTAGCAGCCTCAGCCACTTGGATAGCCGTATCAGAAATTTGTTTGGCGGATTGCAAACCTGGTACTGCTGCTGCAAGCACACCCCGCCACGCAGGTAAAGACCCAATCAAAACATTGGGACTACCCGGCCCTCCTGTTAAAACTGGGGGTAATGGATGCGCCACATTATCAGTAATTCTTGCTGCTGGTTTACCCATCACAACCTCCTATTGTGTTAATTACGAATTACGAATTACGAATTAATTAAGTCGAATCATCGCACCTTTAACTGTAATCACGCCGTTGGCTGTAATGTCTATATTTCCAGCAGCATCTAATGACATATTGCCTGTTGATTTCACTGAAACAGATTTACCCATATCGTCCATTTTGATTTTATGACCACCTGTGGTTTCAATCTCTATGCAGCGATCGCTATCATTGAGATATATTTTGTGACCGCCTGTGGTTTCTACGCGAATACCTTTTTTACTACTTCCTTTATCCTCTTCAACAAACTGTAGAACATGACCAACACGAGTTTTAATTGTGCGTAATCTGACACCACCTGTAACTGAATCACTCACCTTTTCCGGTGGTGCATCTTTCCCGTTCCATACCCCGCCAATGACATAGGGACGATGGATATCGCCATGTTCAAAACCTACCAAAACTTCATCGTTTACCTCTGGTAAACAGTCAAAACCTCTGTTTGGGCCTGCTCCCACAGCTACAACTCTCGCCCAGTCACTTGTATGTTCTTCTGTGAGAGTGGGAAACTTGACCTTCACTCTGCCCATTTTCTCTGGGTCTTTATTATCAGTCACAATTCCCACTAATAAAGTCTCAGATGGCTGTAGACGTTTTTCTGGGGATAGAGTTGTGAATAAGTTACCAGAACGGAGTCCCCGCACGCTGAAATCAGTTTCATAAACGCGCTGATTAAAGAAATGGCGGGTTTCTGTAACATAATACTTACCACTATAGCGATCGCCCATATCCTCAAGACTAATAACCCGTCCAGGACGAATCTCAGGATTCCCTTCTGCTTTGGCATCTGCGTAAACAAATTCTCCTCCTAGTTCATCACACAAAGCCTGAGCCATTGTATCTGCTTGTTTTTTGCTGGCAACAGGCTTATCTACAACAATCATTTTCGGAGACTTAAGATTAGAAAATGCATTACTAGTAGTACTTCCTAGCTTATTACCTGTCTCAGTTATTTGCTTCTCTTTCTTGGCTGTTCCACTAATCAATTTTTTCTGGGTATAGTCCCAGGCGCGTACTTCTACAGAACTTATCTGTTCAGCACTAGTAACACGAGTACTAAATTTATTAATGTCAACTAGCCATTTTAATGATAAAGCTCCCTGAGTTTTTGGTTTGCAAAAATTGAGTTTTTCCTCGGTAATAAATAACTCAAAACCAATGCGAGCAGCTCTCTCTCGCAAAAATTCCATATTCGTTTGATTTTCTTGGAAGACATACTTATGAACTTCACCAGTTGGCTCTATATTGCCAGGTTTTATACCTACTTCTTGAATTATTTTTTTGACTATACCGCTATCAGTTTCATTTAAAAAAGAACGATTATAACGACCTCTATGCAGACGATGAGAAATATCATAACCGCGAACAATTATATCAGCTTCAGATTTTTCATTAAAGTGAACTTCCATCGCTGTAATTTCGCCTTCAATAATGAATTCTCCTACCTCTTCTTGAAAATTATTATCTAGAGTAGTACTTGAAGTAAAACCCAACTTCACTTTTTTACCAATCTTAAACAACTGATCATGTCGCCATGCCTTATTTTCTGCTCGATCAGATGTGGGAATATAGCTATTATGGATTACTAGCGTAAACATTGCTGGTAAATGAAGGCTTTCTTCTATTGTGATTTGCAACAAATCCTTCATTAATTCAGGCGAAGCGGGTTGTTCATCTATCTGTATTTTAGGTTCGCTTAAATAAAGGCTTTTTTTAGGAGGCATAACTATTATTTGATAATTTGTAAAATGTTTAGAGCAGCCTTTAATGACAGAGTAAATACTAATTTATTACTTTATATGTTTTACTTACTCAGTTTTTGACCCTTTTTATCTGTTGCACGAGCGTTGCCTTTAGAATCAGATTTACGTCCTCCAGGCAGGTTATTCTTATCTACTTCTTGCAAGGCTATATCTACCAGTGCCCTGACTGGTGTACCATCACTCAAAAACATATTTAAAGTGTAGGTTAAACTCGTGATTACACAATAAAAATACTCGTCTCCCCATGTAAATATATAGACAGGTGGTCGTTTGTCAGTTGCTTTACTGATAGTTTCTACACCTTTCTTAATGTTATCTATATATTTTTTCATCACCGACTCTTTCGTTTCATAAGTATCATAGAGTAACTGTTTAAGGGTGAATTTGTAAGGTTCAACCCCAGAAAAGTTTACTTTCGGAAGTAGAGTGGTTCCTCTATTACCATCCTTACTTTCCCACTTAACAGTCCGAGCGAAACTAATATCTGTAGGATTAAACATTAATTCAATATCTGGCGCTTCATTGTTATAAGCTACAAGTTTGGCTTTCTCAAGTTGCGGTTTAAGCTTTTGAATAACAATAATTGCTGGACTTGCCATTTGAATATTCTCCAAAAATTAATTATTGAATGAAAATTTACCAAGGTAATCGACCGGAATAACCGCCATGACGCTCTCGCTCAATTTCTATCCGTTGTCGTAATCTGTGATAAACTTCACGAGCTAGAGCTTCCAAATCAGCTGTATCATCTTTTTCATCTCCTGGAGAAGATGAGGATGCACTCTCTATGGTTTCAGTTATCGGTTGTATTTCTCTAGATATGTCGGGTGGAGTGACTTCTCCACCATTAGCAAAACCTCTAGGTGATGGGAGGTGTTTAGCAAAAACTTGTGGCGATTCTGAAACATGAGAAAATTCATAATTTTGACTGTTTGATTCCCCATCATTAAAATTAAAGCTAGTAAAATCATCATTATTTCCATTTAGTAAATCTTCCACACTTGACCATTGAGAAGGTGTATCTGACCATTGGGAAGGTGTGTGAGTGCTGGAATTTGCTTTTCGGAAAATCAGGGGAGGCGATGAGTATTGAGGTGAAGATTCACCGACATCTATTGTTTTATTTTGAAGAGTATGAAGCTGGGGAGAATTGAGGATAGAAAGTTTCTGTTTATTACTATTCAACCCCAAGTAAGAAGGAATTAAAGAATTTGATATCTCAGGTGAATCAGTCTCAGCGCTTTTTAGCTGTAATGAAGTGTCTGGAAAAGAATCGACTTTAGTCGGAGTCTCTGGAGAAGTTGTTGCTTCTGGTTCTGTGGGATTGGATGTTTGTAAACTTGGAAGAATAATATCCTGCGGTGTTCCACCCGTGTTGATGTGATGTAGTAGGGGTAGATTCTTCTGTGCATCCCTGGTATTAATGACAAACTCCCCAGGCGTAAGCATTGCAGGTACTGTATCGGAAGGTGCTATCTGCTGGCGATTTTCAACACGTGAGTCTGTAACATGACCACCAGTAGCATAACCTTTAGGCGCGGGCAAATTTTCTGCGATCGCATTTTGCTCAACTTTAGGTGCTGTGCTTACCTCATCTTGTGGAGATATTGGGTTGTCTATAATATCTGGATTATCCCAGGTATCAGCAAAGGTTGATATTTCAGGATTTTCTGATTCTACTGTTTGTTCATTATCAATAATTTCCCTAAAAATACTTGTTTTCTCAACAATTTCAGGCGAATTGGCGCTAAATACCAATGCTTCATTAATTTCAGGTGATGTGGCGCTAATTGTTGGTGTTTCAGTAATCTCAGGTGCTGCTAAGATGGGTTGACTTTCTGTAAACTCCCTACCAAGATTTTGAACATTGCTATCACGTTGTAGTGAAGTCACATTTGCTGAGATATCTGAGACATTAACCACCATCGCAGACTGTGATTCTGAAGTTACTAATTGTTCATCGCTATCAGGGTTGCTGAATAAACTAGGTGTGTCTTCAATAACTGCTGAGGTAGGTGATAACTGGACAGGCGCAATATCTGGAAACTCACTCGTAACACTGGAATCAATTTCCTGACTTTTCATGGAATCTAGAAAACCTTGATCCTGAAAGGATAGAGGCTTTAAATTCTCACTATTATCTGGTATTAAAGAGGGCTGAGGGGTTAGATTTTGCGTTGCTTTTTCTACATTGTGTGAAAAGTCAGGATCAATTTCTTGTTGTACTGTAATAGGATTTTTTGCAACTGAAGACTCAGAATTAGGTGAAGTAAAATCCGTCTCTACGGTATTTTCATTATTCTCCAAAGAACGGAGTAAAGTAGGTGAATCATCAACCTCAGAGGAAGTAAGTGCTGAAGATAAATTTAAAGAATTATCAGAGGCAGAATTATCTGTGACAAAATCATTTGTGCTTTGTTCTGATATTAAGTCTGCTTCGTTAGCTGTAACTTCCTCAAACTTAGTATTAATATCTGGTGATTCTTCTTCCTGCGATAGAGAGTTTAAGATTGGTAAAATATCTTTTGCTTGGATTAAATTTGTTTGACTTACGCTGCTTTTATTGTCAACTCTATACGGAATCTTATCTGTTTCAATGTCTTGTTGTGGTGACGTTTGGCTAACTTGCATATCTGACAGATGAACTGATTCTGAGACTTCAGGTATTAGTTTTTCTTCATTATCTGTAAAGTGAATATCCGGTATAAATATTTTTTCTGTATTCTTTTTAGAAGGAACTTCTATAGATGAACTGTTGACTAATTCACTCGTGTCATCTTCTAATTCAATATTTTCTTCCGATGTTAAAGTATTTTTTGGTAAAGACAAATCTGTACTAGAAAAACTAGATATTAGCTCAGAATTTTCTGACAGATCATCGGTAGCAAAATTCTCGAATAAAGTTGATTGATCTTGAAGGCTAGGTGAAGTATCTACGGTTGGACTACTGACAGAGCTATGATCCTTTGTAGTACTGTCTAACACAATATCTAGTTGTAAATTTGGTGTTTCCAAATTAGCCTCAATAGGCATAGACTCATCTGATATTAATAAGTTATCTTTGTTAAGATTAATATTAGTCTTATCAACAATTGGCTCAAAGTTTTTAGGACTAGATGATTTGATAGCTTTTTTAGTTCTAGATTTTGACTTTGGTTCTTTTTTTAGTGGTTTCTGAGATTTATTTGTTTTTTTTTGCTGAGATTTAGTTTTTATATTTACTTCTTGGGATGTGCCATTACTCGTATTTGTCTCAGTGGGAGTTGGCATTATCTTTGGAATAGTATTTTTTACTGATTCATTGCTATTGTCTAATGCAGCTATTGAATCAGAAGCATCAAATTCAATGAACGTAAATTCACTAAAATCACTAGTTATATCCTGAGTATCCCAACTATCCCAACCTATTAATGGTTCAATCGATGGTTCATACTGACGAGACAAGAAAAATTTAGAGGATTTGACTAATGGTGGTTTAGTTTGGATTGTACTGATAAAATTATTTCGTGAATGCAAAGAATGAGACTCTTTTCTCAATATTATTCCCTGAGAATTAGATAAAGATGATATTACCCCAAGGGGATGAATATTGTTTCCTAGTGAAGATTGAATAATTTGCATATTTATAGTTCTAAGAAGAGCCAATTAACTAGAAACGAAATATCCTGATTTTTGATCTCGTTGTACAGAAGAGCCTCCTCCTGTAGACCTTGCAACTTGTAAACCTTCATAAGCTAAAGTTAATTCTTCAATCGCAACTGCCTTCCCATCTGCTTGGAGTGCAGGTGTTTTCCAGGTTATAGGAATAGCACCAATCAAAGTCCAACTCATCATCGTTTCACCGGCTTGATTGAAAATCAGAATATTGACATTGCGTCGAGATGTTTTCTTTTTTTCATCAAAAACTGCATTCATCCAGTTCCAAAAACCTGGATGATCGGTAAATCCTCGTTTAAGAGTTATGTCTGCAAATTCTGTATGACCTAAATAAATTCTTTGCTGGTCGTTAACACCACCTTCCTGAAAAACATTTTTCTTAATTTGAACACTTAATCCTGAACATTCAGCAAAAGATGCAGCAATAGAACTGTCTATCTCTACGTAGAACCGATTAGTAGTGACATAATTTAATTCGTGAGTAATGTTGCCATTGTTAGCGCCTGTAGCCATCACAACCACCTTTGAGAATCATAACTACCTATTCTTTCGCGCTGCGATCGCAAATCTTCTAGCAAAAGTTTATATACGTGTTCTGTAAGCTGGTTCATCAGCCGTGAGTCGTTGAGATATTTACCCGCCGTTTTAGCCGCCTTGCTAGCATCAGATGCCGCCGAAACCCCAGCGTAGCCAGCAGTACCGCCTACATCTCCATCGAACGTAAAAAAAGTTTGTTGCTGTTTTGAGTCCATAAATAAAAAAACTCTCCCTAAATCCAGGCTAAAGGTACTGCATCATAATCAAAAGTAGCCAAAAGTCGAACTTAGTAGAGGCGCAATGCCTTGCGCCCCTACGTTCGCTGAAAATCCCTTACCTTAGAGGAATTGTGTTACAAGTGCGCTCGCTGTAATATCAATGTAAGCAACAGCGTATTATTCATCTAACTACTGCTTGGGAAACAGGAAAAGAAAATGAGAGAACACGTCAGCCGGAAGAAACAAACTACTACAGGCTTCTCAATTCCATCCCTGAAACACCCAACACGCGGCTTTGGTTTGGAGTCGTCGGCAATTTCACGCCAAGCAATTCCTGAAGTACAACCACTCCATAAACCAGTTACTCACGATATCAGTCGCATACCACTGCGTACCCAAGCAAAACTCTCAATTAGCCAGCCTGGAGATATTTACGAACAGGAAGCTGATAGCGTTGCACAGCAAGTAATGCAAAGAATGGCGCAACCTGTAAATCATCAGTCTATCCAACGAGAAGCATTGTCAGAGGAAGAGGAAGAATTGCAGATGAAACCTCTAGCGAATTCCATCACTCCTTTGGTGCAACGAGAAGCGTTGCCAGAGGATGAAGAAGAATTACAGATGAAATCTCTGGACAATAGCACACTGCAACGAAAAGCATTGCCAGAAGATGAGGAAGAATTACAGATGAAATCTCTGGACAATAGCACACTACAACGAGAAGCATTACCAGAGGATGAGGAAGAATTACAGATGAAATTTCTGGACAATAGCACACTACAACGAGAAGCATTGCCAGAGGATGAGGAAGAATTACAAATGAAACCTCTGGACAATAGCACATTGCAACGAGAAGCATTGCCAGAGGATGAGGAAGAATTACAGATGAAGCCGAGTCAGGGTGAGGCTGGGATGGCTGCTGCGCCTGACCTAGAAGCGTCCATTAACCAAGCGCGGGGGGGTGGACAGGCGATCGCAGACAATATCCGCGAACCAATGGAGGTGGCGTTTGGCGCAGATTTCAGTGGGGTGAAGGTTCACACGGATGGTCTATCTGATCAGTTGAATCGGTCAATTCAGGCGCGTGCTTTTACAACAGGGCAGGATGTGTTCTTTCGGCAGGGAGAATATAATCCAGGGAGTCGCGGTGGTCAGGAGTTGTTGGCGCATGAGTTGACCCATGTTGTACAGCAGAATGAGAATCACTTGTCAAAAAGCTCTCTCCCACATACATTCAATATATCCTCAATATCACAGTCAACTATACAGGGTGTTTTTTCTAGTCCGTCTTCCTTAACCAGTCACTTCAATAAGCACGTAACGATTCAGAACGACGCAGGGGGTGCTTACGCAGACAAAACAGCCTACGAGGCTGCCGCTGATGCGATAGTAGCTGATTCAAGCTCACTTAAAAAAACTCGGGCCGCAGGAGGGATGTACTGTCTTAATACAACGACAGGCCAGTTCGTGGCAACAAATGCATCTGGTAAAGTTTTAACAATGTTTGTTCCTAGCAGCAATCCATTAAATTACTTTACAGCGCAGACATAACATAGCCATATATGCCCATGTACTAGGAAACACTAAGCCAATACACAAAGAGGAAAAGATTTAAAATGTACCAATGCCCTGTATGTGGTTACAAAGGACTAGAAGCACCACCTTACGAGTCGTCCGGCTCACCATCATTTGAAATATGTCCATCTTGTGGAACCGAGTTTGGTTATGATGATTCTGAAACCGATCATGCTACTTTGCGTAATACATGGATACAATCAGGTGCTAAGTGGTGGGATTCATCTACTCCTCCTCCTCCAAATTGGAATCCTTATGAACAGTTGAAAGCAGCAGGACTAGGCGGACAATGAGCAGTGCGATCGCCTGATATAGTAAGTGCGCGAACGTTGCAGTGCTGCAAACAGATCCGCCCGCAGATTGGGTTGAGGGAACGAAAACCAACCAATAAAGATAAAATAGTTTTCAAACTCAAATCACCTTGAGGGCTATGAAAACATCAGCACTTCAGCAAGCCATTGAATCAGTAGAAAGTTTACCCATAGAAGATCAAGAAATCTTGCTGGATATCCTGCAAAAACGATTACAAGAACGGCGACGAACTAACTTATACCAAGAAGTTAGCGAAATTAAACAAGAATTTGCCGAAGGAAACGTAAAATTTGGCTCAGTAGATCAATTCTTAGCAGAATTAGATCAACCATGAAAATCGGTTGGACACCCAAATCTCTTCGTGCTTTTAAACGTCTAATCCGTAAAAACCCGAATCTTAGACCCCTGATTGAACAAACATTACGCCAATTAGCCGAAGATCCCTTTCATCCAAGCTTACACACCCACAAGCTTAAAGGCGATTTATCAAATATCTGGTCATGTTCAATTGATTATAGTTATCGTCGTTTATTATTACCAAGTCCGGTGAATCAATGGTTTCAGGAAGCCTTATCACCTTCGGGAATCTCTCTTTTACCGTTGACTCCAGCGATCGCATCAAGTGGTGTTAATTTATCACCCATTCATCGAGATCCTTTTGACAGAATTATTATCGCCACAGCCATTGAACATCAAGCGAAATTAGCCAGTATTGATGGGTTTTTCCGTCAATATCCAGAATTAGCAACTTTGTTAATGATTTAGAGTGCGTAGTGCGATCGCTGCTCTTGTAGTGACTGTCTTAATAGTCTTGCGATCGCTCGTGTATGAAAATTAATTTAGTGTGATCGCCCCATCTTCCAAATTCTTGTAGCGCGCATTCACGATTTGTAATGTCAAATTCACATTAATTTATGATGACTATTGCCAAAATCGAAGGGTAGTTGATCGATCAACTACCCCATAAAATTTGATAGCTTTTTGCAACCCTAGTGCATTAGCTAACCGTTTTACTACACAACATATATCGTGAAATTAACTAGGTTGTCTTGACCAAATCGCAATGAATCTCCATTAAGCAGGCGATATTGCATACCAGGAGTGAGAGGATTGTTGTTTAAATAAATACCATTTGTACTCATATCAACAATCATGTATGCATTTTGCGACCAGTCCCAATCGACTCGCGCATGACGACGAGAGACTATTCCCTCACTGGGAATGCCGGTCAAATCAATTTCTGGCGGAGCTATTCCTGGACTTTGACTGCGGCGACCAATATAACCTCCTTCTCCAACGAGGTGAAATTCTCTGCCAGTAGTATGAATCAGCTTTAAGGCTGGCGCTCTTTGAGGCGGAGGGACATAAGCAGGCGGTGTTGGTTGATAAGAAACTCTTGGCTGATAGACTGTTGAATAATCAACGGGGGGTTGTTGGGGAGGTTGGTAATTAGGTTGCTCTGTAGGCGGTCTTTGATACTGAGCAGGTGGTGGTTGACTAGGTTGTTGCTGAATAGGCGGTGGTTGGCTAGGCGGTTGTTGTGGTGTTGAGGAAACTACATTACCCACAGGAGTGGAACACCAGGGACAAACCTTAGCATTGTTAGGCAGGGCGCGGTTAAAATATTCGCAACTAGGATTGGGGCACCGATTTGCAGGCATAGGAATTTATATCATCAGGCATAGGTTGTAAAGCTACGAGACCTACTTTACTAAGTAAACACTGACCCTGACGAGTGGTTAGCATCTGGGCAAATGTAGAACCACCAGGCAGGCGACTGGTGTCTTTAGGGTACACTACAAAAATAGGGTATCCCAAGGGGTAGCTTTGGAATGTTGTGACATCAACATAATAATCATCATGTTGGCACAAATCATCTGAGGGATTAATTGAGCGGCGATCGCGCCGTTGAAACAGAGGTTGAATCGCTGATTTTTTGCCATCTGCGATCGCTAGCGGATAACCAGTACACTGACTCGAAGTTTTACTGATAATGCCAAAACTGATAATACCAGTGGTTCGCCCATCTAGAGTCTCGCTGCGTATCTGATTTTGGGTTTTTGTTGTATCCAGCTTAGTAACATTTGCTGCAAATAAAGCTTCGTCTTGAGAGACGTTTTTGAGAACTATTTCTTGAAATTTACTGATTGCTTCCGGTTCTGTTGGGGCAAAAGGTTTCACAGCTAAATTTGGAAGTTTGGGACTAATTTGTTGCCAATTGGTAATTTTACCTGTGTAAATTTGACGCAATTGCTCAAGACTTATTTGCCCTCCCAGAGCATTAGCAAGATTTGAGTCTCTCTTATTAAATGCTACAAAAACAATTAATCCATCATAAGCAACTTGTTTTTTAGAAAGTTTATCTGTGATGTTCTCTACCAAACTAGTAATTGCAAAATCTTTTTTGTTTGTTTCAACTTCTTCGATACTTTTAATCGGATTCTTTACGTTTGCTGACAAAACAGGCTCATAGTTAAATGTTGCTGTCGCATCTGGCTTTGGTCTGGTCAATAGCTCTCCTAAACGACTATTTTCTACTGATTGCGTTAAAACATAACTCCATGTACTGTCTTTTTCTCCTGTGTAAGTAAATTGCCCGGCAGGAACATTGGGGACTTCGGAGAAATTTCGCACAAGTCTAGACCATAATATATATTGATTAGGACTATCTGTTTTCTTGCCCAAAAGCCAATACAAAATTCCTCCGCCGAGTAGTAATAAAGCCAGAATCCCTATCAGGATTAAAGGCATTGCTAAACGCTTTTCTATTGCTTGAGAACCTGGCGATGACACTGAACTTTGACTACGATCTTCTTTGGGAAGTTGCAGCAGTGCTTGACGAGCCGTTTCTGCATTCTCGAAAGGAGTTTCTAGACCAATGAGGCGATAAATAAACTGCTTTAAATGGCTATCGGTATCCGGCCATTGTTGATTATCTCTAGGATCGAGAGGCTGGTTGGATAAAAAATTAGTTGTTCGTCCTGCCCATAGATAAAAGGCTAGCAATCCTAATGATTCTAAATCTTGCTCAGGTCTGGCGGGCGCGGGTTGAGGAATAATAGGTGGAATAAATAAGTTTTCCCAGGTTGCTAAATCACAAAAGTATATAGAGAATTTTTGATTATTTTCTAGTTTAATTAAAGTACTATCTAAACTTATATTGCCGTGAGTTATACCCAGTTGTACTTGATTGGAGGGAAAACGCAGCTTTTGGGTGTGGAGAAACTGGAGAGTTTGTAAACCTTGATTTAAGACTTCCCGCACATCAGGAGATGTCATCGCTCCCTTTTCTATGAGATATTTCCCTAAAGTTTGGGATGATTCGATTCCTTGAGTGATTAGATAGCAGCGTTCTCCTTTTTCATCTGCGATCGCTTCTTTAGTTTCTACAAGACGAAAGTTTTGAATTCGACTATCGGCTAAACTTACCCCACCCACTCGTTTGAAAGTCTCTTTGCGTTTCAGAGTCTCGCTTTCATTAAAAGAACGATTGGGTAGTAAGTATTCTTTGATGATGACAGGCTGTTTATCTTTAAGTTGAATACCTGAGTATAGGCGGCCTAAACCCCGTACACCAATAAAACTAGCTATTTGATAAGTTCCCTGACTTCCTTTAATCTCAGCCTCCTGTGGTAAAGTTGCTGGAAAACCACATTCCAAGCAAAACTTAGCCCCCTTGATTTGCTGCGCGGTTTGGAAAGGGCGATCGCAACTTAAGGGAGAATTATACGAGCAGGGGTATTCTTGATAAAAAGATTCAAATGAAGGCATATACAAAAAGTTTCGTGAATTGCGCCGATTACTTTCGTCGCGCTCAAGCGTGAACTAATCCTAACTTGAGGGCAGCTACAATAGCTTGAGTCCGACTAGTAACCTTCAATTTTTCAAAAATACTGGTGAGATGCGCCTTAACAGTAGCAACTGTTACATATAAATGTTTAGCGATTTCTTCATTAGAAGCACCTTGAGTTAACCAGTATAAAACTTCTTGCTCTCTTTCGGTTAAATGCACCTCATGACATGCTTTCAGGCAAGAGTCTGAATAAGCCTGAAAAAACCGGAAAAATCGACTAGCAACTTCTGAAGGTAGATAAATTTCCGCTCTTGTAACAGTGTCAATAGCCTCACACAATTGTGTTGCCACACGATTTTTAAACACATAACCTGCGGCTCCCGCCTGCATTGCTCTAAAAATCCAGTCGTCTTCTTGATGAGCAGACAACACTAAAACTTTGCCAGTGTAAGCAGTTTCCTTAAGACGTGCCAGAACTGTAATCCCATCACATCCTTTCAATTGCATATCCAGCAAAATTAAATCTGGACACTTCTGGGCTGTAAACTTTAAAACCTGCTCTACAGAATCTGCATCACCTATAACTTCTACAGGTAATGCAGAATTAATACTATAAAAATTCAGGAGAGTACGTAATCCTTGGCGGAAGCGTTCTTCATCATCTACCAGCAAAACCGAAAGTTTCTTACTATCATTAGCCATCTTTTTAATTACAAATTACGTTACCTACGTAGGAACATCATTACTAATTGCGAATTAATTCCCGCTCCTTGGTCGAGGCAAAATTACAGAAAATTGCGCTCCACTTTCTGATAAGGCTTGTGCCCAGATACTTCCTTGATGATCCAAAATAATTTTCTTAGCAATAGTTAAGCCTAGTCCTGTACCTCCTCTGCGCCGGGAATAAAATGGGGTAAATACTTTTTGTAAATCTTCTTGTGATAATCCTGGGCCTTGATCTGAAATTTTAATTAAAACTTCATCTTGAAAAACTTGCCAGCTACAGGTAATAGTTCCTGAGTTAGGACTGAAATGGACGGCATTACTGAGGATATTATCAAATACTTGTTTCATTTGTAATTTGTCTATCTTCAGTATGGTTGATGTATCTGGAATCAATATTTTAAGTTGTTTCTCATTAATTAGAGGTTGTAAATTTTTGATGCTTTCAAGAACTAAACTTCTTAAATCTTGAAGTTTTACCCTCAGTTTTGCACTTTGTCCACAATCAATAAGCTCATTTAAATTAGTATCTAAATCTTGTATACTTTCGCCAATGATTGTTGCTTGCTCTTGCCAAGGGCTATCCTCTAAACCTAAGCATAAGTTATGTGCATACAATCCTATAAGTCCTAGAGAGTTACGCAATTGATGTCCTATTCGATGCAAGATATCTTCCAGGAGCTGAATTTCAGTTTTTTGTCTTCCATAGTCCAAGTAAATATCTGCATACTTACTCAGCAGCATAGCAGAGCGTTTTACATATAATTGCAAGCTCTCTGACAGAGGCTTATGAGTAATGATTTGAATGTATTCAGGTTTTTGATTTTTATATCCTATAGGGCAAATGTAAGAAATGGAAGAAAAATCCTTCAATCTAAATTCATGCAAAGTCAAAGCAGGCGGAAAATCTGTCAGCCATGCTTCAGAGCGCAAATAAGCTAAAGTTTTATGGGAAAAAGGAGCTTGGTCTTGACCATAATTTATAACTTCCTGATGATTTTTCAGCAAGTAATCATGATAGACAATCCGAGCGAAAAAAATTGGATATTGACTAGTTAACTGTTCAGACTCTAACTGACAATAGCTCTGAATATCTGAGGAATTCAAATAATTCGAGCCATTCTCCAGTTTTTGTACATAAAAGCCTAGTGTCATAGCTTCACTCGCTTTTTGCAACCAAATGTTTTTATTCTTCTGCTGACCAGTATAAAATTATGCAGTCTCAGTAATGTTTATTTTTTTATTAAGTTATCTTCTTAGATAATTAATACAAAGAATTATTAAGTTTATGTTTATATACTTATCCTTTCTCTAAGTATATATAGCTACGTAGTACAAATTATTTATTACAACGCATAATTTTTGTGGCGTGGTCATCTAGCCACTCCTATTAAGAACTGCTCCAGACTAATCTACAAATTGAAGTTACTGCTTTTCGGATTTTTGAAAATTTAATATCTTCCAGCCCACTCAAATAGGGAGCAGGGGGAAAGAATTAATAACCAGTACCCAATGACCAATGACAAATGACCAATTGAAAAAATATCGACAAAAGTCTAATTACCTTTAGAAGGCTGATACATATACTGTAGATGCATCTGGATTAGCTACCAGCAGAACACCTTCATGCTTATCTTCGTTCTTCAAACTTTAGCCGAAATTCTAGCTGGAGGAACCTCACTTACCAGTACAGAGCAAATTGACTTTAGCCATCCTGGTAATCGTAGGGAAGAGGGAGCAGGCCCGACTCTCAATTTATACATTTTTGATATACGTGAGAGTAAGCAGGTACAACATTCTGGTAGGCAAGTTGAACGCAAGCTAACACGCGCTCTACAACCTGCCACTGTAAATTGGGCACCCGCTTGGTTTGATGTTTCACTGCTATTAACAGCCTGGGATAGAACAGCTTTAGGGGAGCATCACTTTATCAGTGAGGCGTTGGCTGTGCTGTTGCGCCATCGCACCTTGGAAGAGGAGTTTTTGGTTCCTGAATTACGGGGCTATGGTAATTTGAACATGACAGTTGCTCTAGAGCCGCCAATTGAAATTGGCTCTTTATGGAGCGCTCTCAATGTGCCATTGCGTTCAGCCTTATATTTGACAGTTACAATTCCCTTCGAGCCACAACCTACGCCAGTACCTTTGGTTTGGGAGCGAATTTTCAATTTGCGAAATCAATTGTCTCGTGATAGTGACAGTCTAGTATTAACCAGGCGAGTTGCGATCGCGGGTATTGTCAAAAGTGCAGTGACAAATCTGCCACTGGTAGCGGCAGAAGTAGCTGTGAGGGGAACTGAAAAGTCCATATCAACTACTAAAGAAGGGCTGTTCTTTTTTGAAGACCTTCATTTAGGTAATTATGTTTTGACTCTGAATCATCCTGGCTATTTACCCCAAAACGTCAATGCATTGGTAGATAACCAAAGTAATACTTTCAAAGAAATATTTCTAACTCCTGAATAATTAGATTTTTACTGACTTGGAGAAACTTTCATGGCTAGACTTGATTACTTTGCTCCTGGTGTCTACATCGAAGAAATTGACCGGGGTAGCCGACCAATTGAAGGTGTTAGCACAGCAGTTGCCGGATTTGTAGGTTTTACAGAGGACGTTCGTGGTGGGGCTGAGTTATACAAGCCCATGCTAGTAACCACTTGGACGCAATATTTAAACTACTTTGCCCGTCCCAACTCTGACGGCTTCACCGACTTCAACGCCTATTTACCCTTTTCAGTCTACGGCTACTTTATGAATGGTGGCGGTCGTTGCTGGGTAACAAGCATTGGGACTCAGTTACCAGGCGCGCCCAGACCCGCAACTCCAGAACCGGCTACCCTCAGAATCAACTCTAGAGGTAATCGTCCAGCCCTCCGCTTTACTTTGCGCCCTGAGCAAGCATCAGGCGGATTAGTAAATCTTGTAATTATTGATGGTTCACCCCGCGCCCTACCCGAAGGTACTGAAGGAGAAGCGCCTCCAAATACAGGTGAATATTTCACCATTCAAATTCGTCGGGGAGATGAACTTTTAGAGCAATACGAAAACTTGACAATGAACCGCGAACCTAGTGGTCAAACAGCGACTTATGCGCTGGCGGCATTGAGAAATTCCATGTATGTCACTGTAGAAGACATAACTCAAAGTGGACAGCCTTTAGCTCGTCGTCCAGTTAATGGTCAATATGAACTAGCACCGCCCATTGTTGCTGCCCCACCCGATAGATTTTCGCAAAATTTAGAAGGGGTTCGAGACGATCGCACCGGGGTACGCGGTATCTTTGAAGTTGATGAAATCACAATGCTGGCTTGTCCTGATGTGATGCGGGCTTATCAAGAGCAGGTACTGAATTTAGATCAAGTCCACGGCATCATCGAACTGATGATTAGTATGTGCGAGGGTTCTGCCAGTGGCGATATTCCCAACCCGCCCAACCGCATGGTTGTACTTGATGCGCCACCAGATGCCGTCAAACCCCAGCAAGTAGTGGAGTGGTTGAATAGATTTAACCGTCGTTCGATGTTTGCGGCCCTTTATTATCCTTGGATTAAAGTACCTAATCCACGCGATCGCGGTAATCCAATTTTAGTACCTCCTTGTGGTCATGTGATGGGTGTTTGGGCCCGCACTGACGAAACCAGAGGAGTTTACAAAGCCCCTGCAAATGAAGTTCCCAGAGGCGTAATTGGTTTGGGCTATGAAACAAACTTCCGCGAACAAGAACTATTAAACCCCTTGGGGATAAATTGTATTCGCAGCTTCCCCAACCGAGGTATCCGCATTTGGGGCGCACGCACACTAGTTGAGCCAGATAAAACAGAGTGGCGTTACATTAGT
The DNA here is from genome assembly GCF_010747425.1 of Nostoc sp. UIC 10630. Taxonomy (NCBI): domain Bacteria; kingdom Bacillati; phylum Cyanobacteriota; class Cyanophyceae; order Nostocales; family Nostocaceae; genus Nostoc; species Nostoc sp. UIC 10630. The sequence goes on along the minus strand of NZ_JAAGOG010000092.1, from coordinate 9,286 downwards.
GTGCGTCGGTTAATTAGCTATATCGAAAAATCCCTAGAATTAGGGACTCAATGGGTAGTTTTTGAACCGAACGACCAAGATTTATGGGCACGTGTCACCCGCACCGTTAGTAATTTCTTAGAGCGTATCTGGCGTGAAGGTGCTTTATTTGGGGCATCTCCAGCACAAGCATTTTATGTCAAGTGCGACGAAGAATTGAACCCACCAGAAACCAGAATTTTAGGACGTTTATATATTGAAGTCGGTGTTTGTCCAGTCAGACCGGCTGAATTTGTTGTTTTCCGCATCAGCCAATGGAATGGCATTGAAGATAGCGAATAGGACATTGGGAATTGGGAATTGGAAATTGGGAATTGAGGAAACAATTCTTATAACTCCTAACTCCCATTCCCCATTCCCCGTTCGCCATTCCCCATTCCCAATTCTCAAATTAACCACACACAAAGGAGTCTAAAAGTATGGCAGGCGAATTTTTAACCTCTTGTAAATTTTACTTTGAGGCTGACGGAATTACTGATAAGTTCATCAAAGAAATTAGTGGCTTAGGCGTTGAGAATACTCCAGCGCAAGAAGTCCACGGTTCATCTAAGGGCGCTAAATTAATGCGTCAAGCTACACCAACTGTTGTTAAATTTACCAACATTACAGTAAAAGTCATCGCCACTGATGATATAGACCTTTATAAATGGTATCAAGATTGTAACGAAGACATGGGCGATCCTCGGAAGTGGGCACAGAATCGTAAGACTGGTTCGGTGGTTGCTTACGACCAACAAGGCTCTGAAAAAGCACGCTGGAACATTGTCAATTGTTATCCTTGTAAATACACTGGCCCTACCTTAACTGCCTCTGGTGGTGATATGGCAAATGAAACAGTTGAATTGGTTCACGAAGGAATTAAACGAATCAAATAATTAGCATTTAACAGTGGTACAATCCGCAAGCCGAATTCCAGAAGTTCTTACGGCCCATCGGTTCTATTTAGAACTGACACTAGAAGGTCAAAACGATGCCAATTGCTTCTTTTTGGAGTGTCAAGGCTTCAAAAGAACACAAGAGGTAATTGAAATTTCTGAAGTTACTTCTCAAACCTGGGGTAAAAAAGGGCAATCAAAAGGCCAGGTGGTGAGAACTAAGCTTCCTAGCAATCCTAAGAGTGGTAATCTCACTCTGCGTAGAGGTACTACCAACTCTATGGATTTCTGGAAGTGGTTTGAAAAAGTCGAAAAGGGTAATTGGTCTGAGCAACGTAGACTTGTTGCTTTGTCTATTTATAATCAGGCAAATCAAGAAATAGCTAGATTTGAATTAGCTGGTGCTTGGCCTGCAAGTTATAAAATTGCCGATGTTAACGCCCGCAGCCATGACATCGAAATTGAGGAAGTGGAGGTTGCTTTTGAGGAATTTAAACGTGTGAAGTAATTAGGAGAAGTATGTTTCCCACAGAGTTTGAATTTACATTGCCAAAGGGGTATCTAGACTCTGAAGGCAACCTCCACCGCAAAGGTGTAATGCGGTTATCAACGGCGATAGACGAGATTGCACCCTTGCGTGACCCACGTGTTAAAGCGAATCCCGTTTATGCCACAATTATTATCTTGTCACGAGTGATTACTCACTTGGGTGCTTTATCAGAAGTTACTCCTGCAATAGTAGAAAACTTTTTTGCCCAAGATTTAAATTATCTCCAAGATTTTTATCGGCGAATTAATGGCTTGGAAGGTGAAACTTCCATACCAGAAGATACAATAAACTCCCCCGAAGCACTTATTCATAATTGAATTGGGCATGGGGCATTGGGCATGGGCGTGGGGAGCAGAAAGCAAAGACTCATTAACGGAGTTCAAAGCTTCATTAACGGAGTTTAAAGACTCATTAACGGAGTTCAAAGACTCATTAATGGAGTTCAAAGACTCATTAACGGAGTTCAAAGCCTCATTAACGGAGTTCAAAGACTCATTAATGAAGTTCAAAGCCTCATTAATGGAGTTCAAAGACTCATTAATGGAGTTCAAAGACTCATTAACGGAGTTCAAAGCCTCATTCACGAGTATTGAAAATCTTATCCTCTATTCTCTAATTCCCAATGCCCAATTCCCAATTCCCAATTCCCAATTCCCAAATGACTTATGCCCCGTAAAAAGGATACTCTCTCCACAGAATTTGCCTTCACTCTTCCTAGAGGGTTGAGTGATAGTGAACACCGAATACATCGTCATGGGGTGATGCGTTTAGCCACCGCTAAAGATGAAATTTTGGTGCAACAAGAGCGCAGAGTTCAGGAAAATCCAGCTTACGGTGTTTTGGTGATGCTTGCACGGGTTATTACTCGCTTGGGCAGTCTTAACTCTGTTAGCCCTGATTTACTCGAAGAACTTCTTCTACATGACATTGCCTATCTCCGAGAATTTTATAATCGAATCAATCAGCAAGGCGATGTACATATTCCGACACAATGTCCCCACTGCAATACTCAATTTTCAGTGGAGCTAGAACTAGCGGGGGAGTCGTAAGCTACCCCTCCGATACTTTATATGAGGAGGTAGCTTTTATTGCTTATCATTTCCACTGGTCACAAGATGATATTTTAAATTTAGAACATACTACCCGTCAGCGCTGGGTAGCAGAAATCAATAAAATTAACCAAAAATTAATATGAAAGTAAAAGTTAGCTACTCACCAAATCTAAGTGAAGTCAATGAAGTTGACCTGACCACAGAAACTCCAACGAGAGGAGAATGGTTAATAGGTCGTTCTCCTGATTCTGATTTAGTCTTAGACAGTCCTGATATTAGTCGGGTACATGCTAAGTTTTTTGTTAAAGCTGGAAATTACTACTTCTCTGACCTTGGCAGTAGAAATGGCTCAATATTTAATGGAAAACAAGCCGAAAAAGATCGACCATATTCTTTGAGTGATGGAGATATTATCAGGATTGCAGATTACGTTCTGATCTTAGAAGCAGTTGCTCCCGCTTATGAGCAACCAGAGACAGTCTTTAGAATTATAGACCCTTCACTGTTTTCCCGGCCGCGATCGCCTGAAAATGTCAGCGCACCCAATGTCGTTAATCCAGCCCCAGAAGTAGTTAGCGAAGTTCCAGCGCCTATTACTCCTGAAGTAGAAACACCTTCTCCAGAAGTCAGCGAAACCTCCGAAGTTGTTGCTACTCAAGCGGATGATGTCATTCCGGTTGTTGAGGTAATCCCCCCTGAAAACATCATTCAGTCACCAGAAGCAGTTAGCGAAGTTCCACACAATGTCCATGATGAAATTGTGGATTTGCAAACGTCAGTTGAACCAGAAGTTAGCGTGGATGCTGAGGAAGTAGAGGTTCCAGAAATCAGCGAAAATGATGAGGAAGTTTCTTTTACTGTAGCCGAAGCTGCGATCGCAGTACCTGAAAATATCATCGAAACTTCTGAAGAGGAAATTACACTTCCAGAAGTTACTCACGGTGAGGTTACAGACTTCGAAACAGCACTGGCGACAGAATCTACTTTCGTGCAACGGCGTGATATAGAAGCAACCTCCCCAGAAGATGCAGAGTTAGAAGCAGCACTAGAAGCAGAAGTCACCTTCGTACAGCCACGTGATATTTTCCACCAAGTTCCCGAAACAACTTCCCCAGAAGATGCAGAGTTAGAGGCGGCGCTGGAAGCAGAAGTCACCTTCGTGCAGCCGCGTGATATTTTCGGCGAAGTATCTGATGAAGAAAGTACCGTTCTGGAAGTTACTCATAATGAAAATCAAGTAGTAGATTTAGATACACCAGTCGCAGAAGAAGTCAGTTTAGATTTTGGCGAATTTGTCAATGAAGTTACTGAAGAAGAGGAGATTCAGCCGCAAGAAACATTGAGCCAACCTACACAAGATATCAATGATGAATTAGCAGATTTAGATATTTTATTTACGGCAGAAGACAGCACAAATATTGACCAAGTAGAACCTAGTTTTGCTGTTTATGAAACAGGAGGCGAAGTTTCTGAAGCATTGACGGAGCCTGATAATATCGTTGTAGAAGTTTCTAGCAATCAATACATTGATTTGAATAATACAACTACAGAAGAAGCCAGCGTAAATGTTGATGATGTTGTTCTAGTAAGTGAAGTTTCGGAATTAGCTGATATTCAATCTTTGGAAACAACAGAAAGCGAAGTTCCTGAGAGTATCAATCAAACTATTGAAGAGGTTCCTGAAGTAGAAGCGACTCAATTGGATGAAACTCCAGAAGAAATAAATGTAAGTGAGCCTCCGCAAGTGATTATTGAAAGAAACATAGTACTCATCGCTCACGAGAGCAAGAAATCAGAACTTGCTGAATTTGTTTCTCAACATCATGAATTTTTCTCACAGAGCTTTACAATTACCTGGCCATCTGTTGGCGAAGTCTTACATCAACAAGCAGGAATAACTATTAGTCAGCAAACCCCCGCACCAATTTCTGGAGGATATCAAACAATTGCTTCATTGGTTGGAGCAGGAGAAATTTTAGCAGTTATTTTCCTAAGAGATTTGCTGCAACCTCAGCCTGGTCAGGCAAATGAAGAAGCACTGCTTAGATTATGCACTATTAATCAAGTTTTGCTGGCAACTAATTTGCCAACAGCAGAAGCGATTGTGCATTATCTTAAACATATATAGCCCTACTTAATCATTCGTGAGTAACAAGATCCCCGACTTCTTAAAGAAGTCGGGGATCTGCATATTTAGAGAAAAGTTTCTAATTGCATAGAATAATTTCAATGATGAAAAATAGGATAAAAAATATGTATATTTTAAAATAAAACTTATTTAGAGAAATGCTTACAAACTTAAAAACTTTATTTAGACAGCCAGTTATTCTTTCAAGTGCGATCGCTACAATTTTACTAGTAGGCATTCAAAAACTTGGGGTTTTCGAGCCTTTAGAAATGAAGGTCTACGATCAGATGATGCAATTACGTGGCGACCCAGGCCCAGACTCTCGTCTATTGATTGTTGCTTTAACTGAAAAAGATATTCAAAAATGGAATTGGCCCCTATCTGGCGAACTTCTAGACCGACTATTGGGCAAACTTGAAGCTTATGAACCGCGAGCCATTGGTCTAGATATTTTCCGTGACTTACCTGTACAACCTGGTCATGAAAAATTACTGCAACGCCTACAACAGAGCGATATCATCATTCCTATCTGTAAACATTCTGGTTCTAACAATCCGGGAATAGCAGCCCCAAAGGGGGTTGAAGCAGAACGAGTAGGATTTAATGATGTAGTAGAAGATACTGACGCGACAATTCGTCGCAACCTATTATTGGTAAGTGCAGAAGAGTCCGATTCCTGCCAAAGTACTTATTCTTTTAGCTTACAACTAGCACTTAAATACTTAGAAGTTGGAGGAATCCAACTAAAATTTACCCCCAAAAAAGAACTACAACTACGAGATACTGTATTTAAACCCCTCCAAAGCGACGCTGGCGGTTATCAGAAAGCGGATACAAATGGCTACCAAATTTTGCTTAACTACCATTCTGGTCATCAGATTGCCCAGCAAGTAACTATTACAGAAATACTTGAAAATCAAGTTAAACCAGATTTGGTGAAAGACCGCATCGTTTTAATTGGTTCAACAGCCAATAGTTTAAATGATATTTTTAACACGCCATTTGCTACTGGTAAGTCAGATAATTCCGGTAAAATGGCAGGAATTGAAATTCATGCCCACAGCGTTAGTCAAATTCTCAGCGCTGTTCTTAACAAACAGCCATTATTTTGGTTTCTACCTGAATGGGGTAAAGTCTTGTGGATATGGGGATGGACTGTAGTTGGTGGGTTGCTGGTATCGCGGATTCAACATCCACTAGGCTTAGGGCTAGCAGGAGCAACAGCCCTTGCAGTCTTATTTGGAGGCAATTTTGTCATTTTTACTCAAGCTGGATGGTTCCCAGTAATACCTCCAACTTTGGGGTTAGTATTTACCGCCGGGAGTGTTCTTGCTTATAGTGCTTATAAAACGAAACAAGAGCAACAAGAAATTACCCAACGGGTTCAAGAACACCAACAATTAATTGTGGAATTGCAAGGTCTTTTACGGCAGCGCGGCGATGCCTCAAATGAAGCACCAACTGTAATTGCTGATTCCATCGGGCAAGAAATTTCACTAGGAACTCTACTAAACAACCGCTACAAAATTACTCAAGGTTTGGGTTCTGGAGGATTTAGTAATACTTATTTGGCTGATGATATCCAGCGTCCTGGGAATCCGCAGTGTGTGGTTAAACAGTTGCGTCCCCCCCGCCAAGATGCAGAATATTTAAATGTCGTCAGACGATTATTTGACGCTGAAGCACAAATTTTAGAAACCTTGGGTAAGCATCCACAAATCCCTCAACTGCTAGCTTTTTTTGAAGAAAATCGGCAATTTTCTCTAGTGCAAGAATTTGTTCGAGGGCACGCTATGGACAAAGAAGTAACTTCTGGAAAGCGACTAAAACAAGCTGAAGTTGTGGAAATGCTCAAAGAAGTTTTACACGTACTTGTTTTTGTTCACAGCTATGGTGTAATCCATCGAGATATCAAACCTAGTAACTTGATTAGACGAGAATCAGATCAGCACATTGTTTTAATTGACTTTGGCGCTGTTAAGCAAATTCATCCTCAGCAGCAAGAAGCTCAGACTATTTCAATTGGTACGCCTGGTTATGCACCTTCTGAGCAAATGAGCGGTTTGCCAAAACTCAACAGCGATATTTATGCGTTGGGAATTATGGGAATTCAAGGTTTAACTGGTGTAGATCCTAGAGATTTTCGCAGAGATGTAAATACTGGTGAAATAATTATTCAAGATGGCGCTGATGGCAATCAACAGACTTGGCAACATTGGCGCGAGCTAACTGACGCTACAAACGAGTTAGTTATTATTTTAAATAAAATGGCGCATTTCGATTTTACTCAACGATATCAGTCAGCAGCAGAGGTTCTCAAAGCTCTTGAAAGTCCTTAGTAATATGTTATGTAGCGTTTCCTAACCAACTGAGGTAGACCTAAATTTTTTTACCAAGCTTAGTAACTTTGAAAACATACCACACTAAGCTAAGAGGATGTTTGAAAAGTTTTATTCTCGGTAACAAAACGTTCTAGATCCCCCTAAATCCCCCTTAAAAAGGGGGACTTTGATTCCAGTTCCCCCCTTTTTAAGGGGGGCTAGGGGGGATCAGTTAGTACCTAAAATCACAGCCAAACACTTTTCAAAGAACCTCTAAGAATCACCATATCGTTTATTAATATCTGCCTACAAGTTACTGACAGCGCTGCATAAATCTTGAGATTATCTCAGTTAAATACATATCTGTTCAAGTTTATCTTGAACTTTGCTCCCGATATATTAACCAACACAGCATCAGCGATGAAACTCTTTCCTTCGCTTAATTTTGTACATATTATTAGTTCTAGTGTCTTATCTAGAATCACTCGGACTCAAATAGCCACTCATAACAAGAGTTGCACATCAATCAACTCTCATAATTTACGCAGCCATTCCACAAACATCAATTACCTTAAACCCTTTGATACTGCTGTTATTGCTTATCACATGATGGGTCTTAGTAACTTTGAATGATCTTTTACAGTTCTTGCACTCCATTAGCTCATCCTAATGGGTGAGGAATAAATCAACCGATCGGGTAATCTGAATGCAGGAAGTTAAGACAGATAGAAAATAAGACTCTATTACCTAAGAACACTAATTACACTTCACTTTATAGAACCTTATGAAACTTTCTATCTTGATAGATTCTGTACTCATTGTTACTTCGATTGCTTTATTGCCTGGGATGGGTGGCGCTCAAATAGTTACTCACAATAGTGGCGAACCTATAGCTGTCAACTCTAACAATCTACCCACTCATTCTACAAACGTCAGCTACCCCATACCTTTTAATGTTGCATTTCTAGCTCATAAAGGAGGAAAAGCTTCTGTTTCCCCCTAATCATCATCCCATTACCAAAAATTACTTTAACCCTTCCAACCTTGGAGGGGTTTTTAGTTGGTGGTTGCTTTTGGTGTCGTCCCCTTTCGCCAATGCACCTTTTCATATTTCTCCCAGAGGAAAGTGCGATCGCACCATGTACAGTACGTTTATTCCTATAATGCTTGTATAGCAACACTTTCGGCTATGTTACAAACCCTCTGATTACCCTGCTCCCACTGTAGCGCAGCCTCTCACACTCCCAGAAAAAAGGAGCGGGTAATAAATTATTTACTGTTCTATCAAATTAACGTTGTTAAGTTACTCAGCAGGTGTAGTTCTCACCTCCAAGCTGTGTTAAATATTGTGACGCGAAACAGGAGTATAGATACGTTGCTAAAGCTTTCTCCAGAATCTCCTCTATTTTTTGTCTTAATTATTATTAGTTTTTTAATAGTAACTTTGTCAACTTGGTTATTATCTAAACCATTTATTTTAAAACCTTTTGGGTTGAATGATATTATCCAAATACTCACATTACAGTTATTTATCTCTTTATTACTAGAGCGTTTTTTAGAAGTTTTTATAACTACTTGGCGCGGCCCATTTGTTGAACAATTAGATATTAGTATTCAGCAAGAAAAGGCTCTTATCTCCGAGAAGCTAAGACTTATGGAAGTCCAACAACAACAGTTTCCTTCTATGGAATCAAATCAAACCATTGGACTACCACCTGAAGGAATGAGTTTAGAACAGCAAATTATCCAGAATTTTACGCAAAACCAACAGGAATCATTAAAAATATTCAAGCCACAAATGGATAAATTAAATGAAAAAGAGCGCCAAAAGACAGCTTATAAATCTGATACACGAGTAATTGCTCTATGGACATCCCTTTTATTTGGGCTTTTAATGAGCGCAATAGGTATTCGCTCAATTGAGCCACTTGTAGTTCTTGATTTCGATAATCCAATCCAAGTAATTATTTTTCGTTGTTTAGATGCCTTACTGACAGGAGGTTTAATTGCAGGAGGTAGCGAGGGAATTCATAAGCTCATAAAAGTTTTCATTGACTTTATGGAAGCTACATCTAAACAAATCAAAAATCAAGGATTATCTTGATGCAAGGAACTATTTTACTTTCCATAATGCTGGATAATCTGGCAATTACTATGATTATTAAATAAATAATATCTATTATAGATATATGTTGTAATTTTCCCATGAATAATTATTAATATCTACATAATTTCTGGTTAAATTTTTAACTATATCTGCCTCTGCTAAAACCTTAACTCCTTCAGTTTCCAACTTATCTTTTTGTTGGTTCACATAATTT
>NZ_JAAGOG010000091.1:0-30430 GCF_010747425.1 Nostoc sp. UIC 10630 | reverse complement strand
GGGGAAAAGGGGAAGGGGAAAAGGGAAAGAAAAAACCTTTAACCCTTCCCCTTTAACCTTTTCCCCAAACCCAATTCTGAGTTCAAAATCCTTAACCGAGTAGTATTGGAATTCGACCTTCTATTATGAGCTATGAACTTCCAGTCTGAGGGGAATTTTGTATATTTTTAAATGTGATGTCTGCAACGGGCTACACCTACGCATTCTGGCTAGATCAACCAAAACTTTGAACAACATACATATCATTACCAGTATCCCCTACTAAAAGCAAATTACTGTCATCACTTTCTAGATTTCGACTACCAGCAATACCCTTTTGCAGAACTTTAATCAGTCTTTGGGGAGTGAAAGATTCTAATTCCACAAACTTTCCAGATTCTAACCATGCTAATTCTTCAGCAGACAAACTTTGACGAACTTCTTGAGGTAATTGTTTAGCGGCTTGCGCCGAATCTGGAGAAGATTGAATGAACATTCCGCGTTTAGTAGCGATAATTTGACTTGGCGTTAATCCGATATCAATAATTGCAATCTCGCTATTGAGAAACCAACTAGCATTGCTTCTCAAATTATGAACTAAACCAATTCCTCGTGGATTGCAATCATGCACTGCATATACTTTTAAATCGGGATTGCGGCGTAGCATTTGCATTGTGGTGTCAAAAATGCTTTGTGGATATCCAGTAATGCTGAGAATTGCACAGTTATTTTCAAAGTGAAAATTATTAGCAATTAATAGTTGAGCAATATTAGCACTATCACAAACAACTAATCTATCAAAACTGTAAGCAGTCACATCAGGATTAACCGTAGCTGGTGTATTCTCCTCACGCGGAAAAGGTAGGATTTTAAGAATTGAACCATTTATTTTCTGCCATCGGTTTAACCAACCTTGAAAATCATTTTGAGAAAATAAAAACTCCTGTGCAAATTTAGTTTGTCCTAGCTGTCGAGTTCCCCAGTATATCGACAGCATTCCTAGAATAACGACGATGACAAATAGACTAAACGAGTTATATATAATTAAGCTGGCATAAATTCCCACAGCAATAATCATACCTCCTATTATTTGGAAACATCGAGCATACTTTTGGCGAGAGTTAATGTTTATTTTGTTTGATATAGATTTTTTATATAAATATAATAAAAAGCATATATTAAATAGAAGTGATGCTATTAACCAAGAATTAGCACCAAACACTAACGAAGCAAAGCTACCTATAAACCCTGGCACCCAAATATTAAAAAATAAATATATAAACAACAAACCAAATATTGAAATAGACTTGACTTTTACCCGGCTATCTAATAAGTAAAAAAGCTGCTTGGGAGTGAAAAATAAGGTATTATTTGCAGAAATATCAGCGATCGCCTTTGCAAAAAAAGGGTCAGTAATCTTAACACTACTCATACTGGTCGGTTCAAAAGCAAAGGTGTGATTGCATTTTATACACCGACCTTGATTAGCTGTCCGGTCTTTTAGTTTATTGTCAGTTCCGCAGTTAATGCACTTCATAATGGTTGCTCAATGTTATTTATTAATTGTTAGCCAATACGCTTCAGGTGAGGCTTGATCCCACCTAACCCCCCTTAAAAAAGGGGGGAATTATCAAGAATCTGATTTGTTAGTAAAACACTGTAGTCTTCCCGCTTGCGAATCAAGCGATGTGTGCCATTTTCTAGCAAGACTTCCGCCGGTTTGGGGCGGTGTAAAAAGTGAGATGACATTGCATAACCATAAGCACCGACATCTAGAATGGCAACAATATCACCAATTTCTAACGCTGGGAGTTGGCAATTTTTACCCAGATAATCTCGTGAATAGGTAGTGTTACCACAAATATCAGTTGTGAATAGAGAGTGAAGATTGTCTGCTTGCTTCCAGGTGACGATTTCTCGGTAGCCACCGTGTACTGATGGTACTGAAAGATTAGCAACGGTGCTATCAACTCCGACAATCTGTTTTTCTCCTTGCCATTTTACAGAAACAACTTGAGCAAGCAAAGTTGCACATCCTGCGATCGCACTTCGTCCCGGTTCAATCACTAAATCAATTTTCCGCCCTAAATGAGTAATTCTCTCGCTTAACTCAGCGCCAAAAACTTCCCAGTCAAAGGCTGTTTTATTGTGGTGATATGGATAGCCAAAGCCACCACCAAAATCTAAATATTCCCAATCTGGTAACAGTTGTGCTGTGGCCATGACTGCATCAATCACATGGATAAATGCTTCTGTGGCATTGGTTCCAGTCCCTCGATAAAAGTGTAAACCACTCAGCTTTAATCCCACTTCACGAGTTAAAGCGATCGCATCACCAAATTCTTCAGGACGCACACCAATGCGGCTATCTCCGGTAATTTCGGGCAAATTGAGGCGTAAACCTAGCCGAATAGATTTCTCTCTGTGTTTGGGCAAAACTTTGCAGTACAACTGCAACTGAGCGAGACTATCGAGATTGAGTGTTGTAACTCCCCAATTTAAGACTTGTATCATCTCAGCCCGATTCAAATTGCTACCACTGTAAACAATCTCACTAGCATCGAAACCAGCTTGCAATCCCAGGTAGATATCTCCTGGGGTATTAGCGTGAAGTCCCCACCCAAATGAGCGAAAAATTTTTAACAGCGCAATGTTGCCATTGGTGACGCTTGCAAATCGAAATTGCGTGCGGGGATAACTGACTGCTTTAGTAATGCGCTCAATAGTTTCGCGTAAGCGATCGCCATTATAAACATAAAGCGGAGAACCATAAGTACTCAGCAACTCCTGGGCAAGTTCCTCAGAAAATGGGAGAGACAAGGGGATTAATTGTTCACTCCTAACTCCTAACTCTTTTTTATCTAACCTTGCCATCGCTTGTAATTTCTCCATAGCCAACGATGTAACCAAAAAGGATGATCCAGGGACTGTTTACTTAGTTCTTCATTTAAAACATGCGATCGCCAAAGTTGCCACATAATAAGTAACCAGAGAGTCTCACCAATCCGTCGGCCTTGAATAGCTGCTCCTAGTTTGCCTTCAACGATTTGGGCCGCAATGTGAGGATAAAAGTGATTGTTGGCGCGAAGTGTTTCTGGATTGAGCCAGATGCCTAGCTGATGCCAAAAATCATTTAAACACCAAGAAGTTAAAGGAACCCCCATCCCCCGTTTTTGTCGCCAGACAATTTCGGGTGGAAGCCAATTTTCTACAGCCCGTTTGAGGATATATTTTTCACAGGCTCCTTGCAAACAGAGTTCTCCAGATAGGTGGAATGTCCATTCTGCCAAAGGTAAATCACAAAAAGGCGATCGCACCCATAATCCATGAGCAAACCCCAATGCAGTCGCACGTGGATGGATATTCTGCGCTCCTTTGAGCATCAAACTAGCACGGCGGAGGCGATGCAGCAAAGATGGACACTCATTGCGATCTAAAGCCGCCAACAGCCAATCTTCAGGATGCAAATTTTGGATCTGTGCATAAACCTCTGGCTGATAAACCTGAGATTCATATCCCCCAAGACGGTGAAAGGTGCGGAGATATTGCTGGATAAAAGTTTCCTGTCCTGCGGGATTTTCTGCCTGATAAACACCTGCGGCAATTAAAGGTTTGTTCGTCCAACCGGCAAACAATTGATCTCCACCTTCGCCGTTAAAAATTACTTGAGTTTCTTGACTCGCCCTTTCAGATAAGAGATACAACGGAACACACACGCCATCTCCAAAGGGCAAATCTAATGCTTGCACAGTAGGAATTAAAGCATTCTTGATGGAACTTGGCGTAACTGCAACTTTAATAAGCGGAATTTTGAGAAACTGGGCAACTTGTTCAGAGTATGGATATTCTGGAATACCTACATCACCAAAATCTAGAGTGTAAGCGCGGACTTTCACCCCTGCTTGCACCAGCAGCGCCGCCACCACCGAAGAATCGAGTCCGCCAGAGAGAAATACCGCAACAGGTTCATCCTTTAAATCGGCAATCTGTCGTTCAATGGAATCTTTAAGAAGAGTTTGCAATTCGGTAATTGCTGTCGCTTCATCTGTTAGCTGTTTTTTGGCTTCGCGCCACGAGTGGATGTACTTAGATTTAGGCGTTTGCAGCTTACCTGATTGAGAATCACTCTGCCAAACTAATTCAGTTCCCGCCGTCACTGCAAACACTTCCTTAACAGGGGTTAAGGGTGTGGGAACGTAAGAAAAACAGCTATAGCCATATAACCCAGAAATGCTAACTTCTGACTGTTGAATAATCGGTAAGAGTAGTTGCAGTTGTGATGCAAACCAGATAACTTGTCCTTGCTGAGTCCAATACAAGGGCATCTTTCCGAAAGGTTCTCTACCCAAAATCAGGCAGTTATTTTCTTGGAGATTTACCCAAGCATCGGGTGAAGTTAATAATCCTGATGCCGAAATAGCAGCAATTTGATTTTTAGGACTTACACATAAGAGATCCCCCAACCCCCTTAAAAAGGGGGCTTTTAATGTTCCCCCCTTTTTAAGGGGGGTTAGGGGGGATCTAAATTTCAGATGTTCAGCGTCTAAGTCCTGCTTTTTTTGCCGTCCGAAATGCCTATCAAGTCCTATATAAACAACATTCCAGATGGGAAAATTCAAAGCCTCTCCCCTACAACGGGAGAGGTTTGGAGAGAGGTTTTCTAAAATACTATTTAACAGCGCCTCCAACTCATGTTGAGCGCCATAACCCCAATAGCCAAGAAAGTGATGCGGTATGTTGCCCATCTGGACTATTTCACTTCAAAGGTTTCATCACTAATCTGTCGACCTTCCAGCAACATCTGCACCTTCCAATTGCCAACAGTTGCAGCCGGATTAATCGTGTAGCGACATTGGGTATCCCAGACAGACGTATTAATTTCGCGGGTTTGATAACTATTTTGCTTGACAATTTGACCACTTGGGTCAATCCAATTGCAGGAGAGAGCCAGCTTTTTACCCAAGGGCGCATCTTTTAAAGTGACATGGTAAAAAATTTCTGGATTGGTTTGGCGGGAAATTGTCTTCAAGTCAGCGCCAGTATTTGATACCAAGGTGATGCGGTCTTGTTGAGCAGAAACACGAGAGAGTGCAGAATTCTGTCGCTGGATGAAAAATATTGTAGATGCACTCAGTATCACTAAGAATGCCACAACTCCAGAGGTAATCCATCGATTGCGGCGTTGCTCTACCTCCAGCGCTTGGCGGCGATTTAACTGAATCAGCGCTTCATCTAGTAACTCAGGCGGTAAATTCAACTCCTCTAAAATTTCTCTAACCTGCTGTTGGTCTAGTTCCGCTTCTCGACGCACTTGCAGACCTTCTACTTCTGTGACTATTTGTGCTAATTGCTCTTGAGTCAGTCGCTGCGTCATCGCTTAACTCCTGTTAAAAAAACTTGATGGCGATTCTTGATCTTGATTACGTGCAATCAGAAGAACTCTATACTCACTTTTCTAGGTACATCATAAGCTACAACCTAAAGTTGTTGCTTTTCGGATTCTTTCTGAGATATCTTTCCGAAAGCTTTATTTATTTAACCAATCTAAAATCTAAAATCCCAAATTGTTATGGCTCAAGAACAACAAACCGCAATTGAAGGTATCTATGAAGTCTGTATAGGCATTCCGGAACCAATTTCTGCAATTCAGTATTGGGAGCAATTTGGCTATCGTATTGGTCAAGTGGGTGAATTAACCGCAGATGTAGCCTATCAATTATATGGAGTAAATTCGTCTTTACGCTCAATTCGCCTCTACCACCAAAATTCAGATCATGGTTTGATTCGGTTGATGGTTTGGCAAAACCCCACCCATGAAGGTTTGGGAATAACATCGATGAAAATTAAAGGAAATCGCTGGGCGACAAGCTTAACGACAGATGTGTTAAGTATCTTAAATCATATAGAGGATGCAAAAGCCGCAGGTTTTCCTATTAGGCACTCTAATCCTTATTGGGAAGTCATTTACAACAAAGAGAGGAAAAGCCGTCCTTTTATTGAGCCAGCAGTTGGTGTACGAGAAATGTTGCTACTTCAACCCTTAGCTCGACAAGTTTTATTTCAACGCTTTGGCTATACACTACGGCATTACGGACAAGTTAATCATAATGCTGCTCTCAAAGCTAGTCAGTTTACCCATATAGGAATCATCTCTCAAGATGACAGCAAAGAAACCCTTAAGTTTTATGAAGATGTCTTAGGTTTGCTGCGTGTGCGTGATGATGTCGAAACTAGCTATGAATCTTCGCCAGCAGGTCGAGATATTTTTGACCTTAACCCTGGTGAAAAGTTTATTGTTACTGCTTTTGATGATCCGCGTTCTTCTAAGTCTGACCTGATGGCTGCACGCAGTGGTAGACTTTATATTGTTCGATTCCCAGAATCTATTAATTTAGAATCGCGTTTTGAGGCAGCCCAACCAGGTAGCTTGGGTATGTCTTTATATACTTATCGGGTTAAGGGAATACAAGAGTATTGCGATCGCATTAAAGCAAGTACTGTACAAAAAGTTACAGATATTATTAGTAATGAGTTTGGCGAGACGAGTTTCTCTTTCATTGCGCCAGATGGCTACTTCTGGACTTTGCTAGAAGTTAATTAACTGGGCATTGGGCATTGGACATGGAATATTGATAGTTGTTGCCCATGCCCAATGCCCAAAAACTAGCTTTCATTTATTATTTACGCCAATAGACAGTTCCTTTTTACTATGTTTCAACTGTTTCCAAAGCGCCCTAATTTGCTCGTAAGCTTCTTCTGGAGATAGTTTTCCGCCTGTTTCTAGACAAGAGATGTAAGTAATCCTTTGAGCAAATTCTTGAAGGTTGGCATTAAATGCTAAAGTCTCTGGCTGGAATTTACCATAATATCGGCTACGAGGGTAAAGAAAGCTATTTTTATCTTGCGAGTTAGACTGTGTCATTAATTTGCTCTCTGTAATTCTTATTAGAGTTCTAGATTTTATTTTTATCTAAGTGTAAATACACACTAGTAAATTTCAATTCCAGAATGAAGTTAATATTGTAGTTAAAAAAATATTTTATTGACTAGTACAGTAGGGCGCAAATCCGCTGGTAATATTAAGTTTTTTAGTGCTTATTTATACAAAAATTCAAGTTTTTACTACAAACTTATTTATTTCCCAAAGTTGGCTGTAGTTATCGCGTATTCTTTTTTGTTTTTACTACCGCACTTTTTGATTCACCTGTAACCAAATTTCTAAACTTGCAAGCAACCAAAGCTTTACTCCATAACGACTCCAAGTATCTCCTTGATAGTTTAACCAATTACGAATTGGTAACTGGTTCAAGTAAGGAGTGATAGCTGCATTCCGATTTAGTAATAAATCTCTAGCTTCTTGCTGCCAATATTTCCGAAATCCTAACTGCACAGGCACCATCATGCCACTTTTGGGACGATGAATAATTTCTTCTGGTAGAATATTTGCGCTCGTCAAGGACGTACCGTAGGTAATCGCTTGCTTTAAGACTGCTTTTTCTTCCACTCCAGAAAGCTTATACTCTGGAGGTATTTCCATACTTAAGTCTACTACTCGTTGGTCAAATAGGGGAGAACGACCATGCAAAAGGGCTGCTTGAGTCAAGTTACTGACTTTCGTCAGAATTTGGTCAGCACCTTTAAATTTGATGTTCATTGCCATCAAACGATTCAGATAGCTGGCTTGGGAATATAAATCTTCTTCAAAAACCCAAGGTGCTGTTTGTACCGCTGTCCAAACTTCTGGTTTTAAAAGTTGTGGTAAGTCAACAGCACACTTTTGAAAGGAAATTAAATAAGCTTGTAAAGCATCCTGATTGGTGACAGAGCCATATAAGCTATTGATAAGCATTGGCTGATTTTTTGGCCCACCAAAACAGGGGTCGCCACCTTCGCCATTTAAAACTACTTCTACGCTTTCTCTCGCCAGTCGTCCCAGCAATAGGTTGGGAACAGTCAGTGGGTCGCCAATGGGGTCATCTAAATAGGCCATTGTTTCTGGCAGACGTGACCACATATCCTTAAAAGTAATTTCTAAAATGTGGTGCTGTGTCTGACAATGGGATGCAACGAGACTGGAAAATTCTAACTCATTGGGACATTCGGAACCGAAATGAATCGAGAAGGTGTGAACTGGTGCTTTGTGGAATTTCGCTGCTAAAGCAGTGATACAGCTAGAGTCCAAACCACCAGAAAGAAAAACGCCAACGGGTTCGTTTGCTGGTGGTAAATATTCTTGAACAACTTGGTCTAGGAGTTCTCGCAAGCGATCGCCATGCCATGCTAAGGGTTGATCTATTGCTACAATCTGTTCTTGAAGCTGCCAATAAGCTTCAACTTTGTGGTCGGGAAATTCTAAAACGGTTCCAGGTCGTAGTTCGCGCACCTGTTCCCAAAGCGTTCTTTCTCCTGGAACAAAGGCACAACATAGATAATCTCGCAACGCTACCAAATCTAAATCGGATGAACGGTGAGGTGATAAAGTTCTCAGTTGAGGCGCAATCCAACGAACTGAACCAGTGGTAGTGTAGTACAGGGTACGAACCCCGATGCGATCGCGAACCAACTTCAATACTTGTCTTTCTCTATCCCAAACCACTAGCGCAAACATCCCCACAAGTTGGTGAAGACATTCAAAACCCCATCGTTCCCAAAGATTGGCAACTAGTTGCAGATAACTTCCTTGAAAGCTATCCGGTTCAATCCCTAACTTTTGCAGTAACTGCACTTGGTTAGTTAACCAAACATCACCAACAACAACAAATCGTCCTCCAGAACTGATTGCTAATTTCTCCGTCAGAAATCCAGAAGTTGTACGTGGTAAAACTACAGAAAATTTTTCATCTCGCCAAGCTATATTTTCATAACTTTCATCAACTGTTCCCCAAGCTACGCGCCAGGTTGGGGCAGTCTTAATGAATTCGATTTTAGGAGATTTACGATTTTTAAACGCATCAAATAGCATGGTAAATTTTCAACGCATAATTTAGTCATTTTAGGCAGTTTTGAAATAAATAGACTACACACAAACCTTTCTCCAAAAAGGCTAATTATGCAAGTTAAATTTGGAACAGCTTACTTTTTTCCAAGATGCAAGCAGATTTTATCCCTAAAACGATCGCACAAGCAAGTCAGCAAATGCAAAGTGGCTTGCTAACTTCCAGGACGTTAGTCAAGCATTATCTCGCAAGTATCCAAAAGTTAAATTATACAGTCAATGCTTTGATTACAGTTCTAGAACAAGAAGCTATAGAATCTGCTATTCAAAAGGACTTTGAGCGAATTAACGGTCAACAATGCGGGTTACTACACGGCATTCCTATTGTTGTAAAAGATAATATTGATACAGCAGGAGTAAAAACTACTGTTGGTTCACAACTTTTTTGCGAACTGACAAATCAGGGCTGGTGCGATCGCATACCATTATCTGATAGTGTAATTGTCCAAAAGCTCAAGGCAGCAGGTGCGGTAATTTTAGGTAAGACAAATTTAAGCGAATTTGCGGCTGACCTTTCTGGAAACAATCTTTTTTATGGAAATACTTGCAACTTCTGGAACCACAACCACTCATCAGGAGGTTCTTCTAGTGGAAGTGCAACCGCTATTGCTGCACGCCTTTGTTTAGCTGGAATTGGTACTGATACTGGTGGTTCAATTCGAGTTCCCGCCAGTTGGTCAGGAGTGGTAGGACTACGCCCAACTTACGGATTACTTAGCAATGAAGGTATTTTTCCCCGCGCTCGTAGTTTTGATACAGTTGGTTTTTTGACAAATTGTGTAGAAGATATTGCCATTTTACTTGATGCTGTACTCTTCCCGATCTCCACAAATTTCAAACAACTGTATCCTCTAACAACCAATATCAACGGCTTAAAATTGGGCATAGTTAATAACTATACATTTCGGGGAATTGAACCAGAAATTGCTAAGGCAATTTATAATGCCATATCCATCTTTAAAAAACTTGGAGCGAAAATTATCACTATAAATTCTCCATTTTTAATAGAGGAATTTGATGAGGTGACTTATTCCACTATTGCTCTTTATGAATTCCATCAAGCTTTGCAAGCAGCTTATACTACAAACTCAAATATATTTGGAGCTAAAGTAAAAAGCGATTTATCTAAAGGAGCAAAAATTTCTTATCACAGTTACAAAAAAGCAAAGCAGAAACAGGAAGAATGTTTTCTGCAACGGCAAAAACTGTTTCAGGAAGTGGATATTTTGCTAACACCCACAACACCAATGGTTGCACCTATTATTGACGCAGATGCTAAAATCTATCGATTCAATCAGCGATTTATGATACCTTTCAGTTTTCTGGGTTTACCTGCAATATCACTACCTTATGGACAAAGCAGTCAGGGTTTACCTATAGGATTGCAACTTGTTGGTAATTCCTATACCGAAGCTTTGATTTTAAGAGTTGCCTTTGCTTTCCAAGTTGCTACTACTTTCTCTGAAGATAGCTTTCTCTAACTAACGGTAAAACATTTCGTCCCACATTTTCGCACTCTTCTAAATGGGGATAACCAGACAAAATAAAAACTGTGATTCCCAAGTCTATGTATTCTAAAAGACGCTCTGCCACTTGCTGATAACTACCAACAATAGCCATTCCTGCACCACTTCGCACCACAGAAATACCAGCCCAAAGCAGTGGTTCAACATACCAATCTTCATCAGCATTTCCCCGTAATTCCCATTGTCGACTTTGACCGACACTTTCCCGCTTGGTATTGGGAAATTCAGTAATTCGTGCTTTAGCTAATACTTGTGGAGAAATTTTTGCCAGCATTTCTTTTGCTGTTTCCCTAGCTTCGATTTCAGTTGTTCGAGCAATAATATTAATTCTTAATCCATAACGTAGCGCTTTTCTTCGTCCGCAATTGCTAACTAATTGCTGCATCTGGTTGATTCGGTCAGCTAGTTGTTGCCGTGCTTCTCCCCACATTAGATAAACATCTGCAAATTCTGCACCCACTTGTTGAGCCATATCGCTTGCACCACCGAAATAAAATAACGGCCCAGACGGTTGCAGAGGTAATGTTTCTAACCGAGTTTGATTGAGCTGATAAAATTCTCCTTCATAGTCAAAGGGATTAGTTGTTGACCATAACTGCCGACAAATTTGCATAAATTCACAAGTGCGACGATAGCGGCTATCATGATCTAAATAATCACCATACATTGCCTGTTCTATTGGTCGTCCACCTGTGACAATGTTAAGAGAAAGGCGACCTTTACTGATATGATCTAAGGTAACAGCCATCTTTGCCAATACTGGAGCCGAATAAAACCCTGGACGCACAGCTACCATCGCTCCAGCATTAAGGGTAAGGGCTAAAACTGCTGTTGCTAAAGTCCAAGCCTCCATAATATGGTGGTTGAAACCCATACCAATTAGAACCTGCCGGAACCCAAATCGTTCTGCTGTTTTAAAAATCTCAACTGTATACTCAAGACTGGGAGGACGTTCCCAAATGGGCAAACCTAAATAGAATCCATCCCCAGATACCGGAGCGCACCAATTAAATTCCAGTTTCTGTTTGGCAAACATTTATGCAAATTTTAAATTGCGATTCAATTATGCACTAGATTTTGAGCAAACCAAAAGTTAACAACGCGTGTTAATGCTCAGAATTGGTGCTGCCATCTAAAGATGATAGTGTATTGTATAGGACTCATATTTGATTTATGAAAATATTCAGTACAACTCAAAGAGGCTTCTTGACTGTTGCCTATTGCCATTGTTTCTTACACAAATAATTTGCGCGAACAGAAATCAAAGCGGATTTCTATAGTTATTACGAATTACGCACTATGAATTATTTAAATTAATTTTCAGATATATATATTTTCATTTTAAGGCTCTCTTTTAGGCTGCTAAGGTAAGCTAACAGTGCATAAGTAAAAATCACAATTCCAGTCATTTCCAAAAATTCCTCAACCACTATACCAATTAACGTTATTAGGCTGCGTCGCCCAAAATCTTCTCTCAAAAGTCCACCCACCATTTCCATACCTAAAGTTCCACTCACATAAACAACTGCGGCAATTAGAAATAAATATCGTGTTTTGTAAGGGAGATGAAGCCAAAATTTTAGATATTTAAATGCAAAAACTCCCACTAGAATAGCACCAGGTATCACCCAGGTTTGGAAAAATATAGGATTGAGATTAAGCGATTCTCGCACTGACGGAATTATCAAAAGCTCGTGAAAACTAAATGCTTCATCCAAACTCAAATATACAAATATAAAATATAAGGTTTTCCAGCCAGAGAAATAGCGGTCTTCCGTCTTAATAGCGGTAATTGCTTTAAGTAATCCCGAACAAAATAATAGAGAAAATGCAGAATACCAGGCAGGAATATTCAATTCTTCATCTAAGCTAAATAGTTCGTAAAACCATTTGCTAGCTGGGAAGGAAAACTCCGTGAACCAGAAGTAGGCACTTAGAGCGCCTGCTAAGGTGAGGCAAATAACTGCGGCCATTAAACGTCGAGCAATTGTTTTAGCACACAGATGAATTGGTAGCTCTATGTTAAAATCTGATGCTTTTTGCTGCATACACATACTGAGCTAATTTCCTTTGTGCGGAATAAAATCATTAATAGGAAATTATCTCATATAGGCAAATGTTCTGAGCCAACTATTACAGAATCTTGAATTGAGGAAAACCCTAGATTTTTGAACGAAATTGCTAATATACTACATTAAGCCTATCTAACTAGTGTATTTTATGAGCAACACTAAAAAAGTTAGTGAAGACTTGAGCGCTGCTGGACAACCAACTCCTGAAGAGTTAAAACAGGCAGCCCAAGAGGGATTTAAGTCGGTGCTAAACCTGCGTTCTCCTGATGAACCAGGTTTTCTCGGTGATGAACAGCAGCAAGCCCAAGCTGCTGGATTGCAATATGCCAATATCCCTTTAAAGCCTTCAGAAGCAAATCAAGAGCTAATAGACACAGCAATCCAGGAGATTGAAAATTTACCCAAACCAATTTTAATTCACTGCGCGGCTGGAGCAAGGGCTGGTGGTATTGCCTTGATTTCCAATGCTATTAGCGAAGGTCTGACCTATGAAGAAATTAGTCAGAAAGCGCAAGAGCTTGGTTTAAATTTAGAACAACCGCATCTTAAGCAATTCTTGCTTGAGAAGTATATCGCCAAGCAAGCAGAGCAAAGTTAGGGACTTGCAATAAAATACCAGTCACACTGGAACAATTGTGATATTGCATTTGGGTAATGTTTCAGAAATTTGCCAGAAAGGTTAATACTGTTTTAATTCTGGTAAGAGAAGCTTGCTTCTTTAATCCCAAACTTTGACTAAACTGATACTTGAGAATTGCCACAGTAGAGTTATCGTGTTAGCTTATTCAGGTCAAAAAGAATGTTTCATAAACGACTAAGCTTTTTCTACCTACAAGAAATATTCGAACAATCTCTGCAAGAGATAGCGATCGCTTAAACTATTCACTACTTAATAGCACAAATCACTGGAAAGCTTATGGACAAAAGCTTATTCCTCTTCTCCATAAGTATTCAGATGTGCAGATTCAACAGAAGCGATCGCACTGTCAATCCTAGCAGAAATTCAAGCAGTGCTGGCAAATCGCGTTGGTGGAATGCTGAGGTCAAGACTTGCCTCAATTCATGGAGAAGAAATCAAATGTCTGATGTAGGTCTAATTATTCTTGCTGCTGGTGCATCCACTCGTATGGGAACGCCAAAACAACTTCTACGTTATGGTGAACAGAGTTTGATTGGGCATGTAGTTCAAGTGGCGAATGCTTCAGTTTGCCATCCAATTATCGTTGTATTAGGGTCATACGCTGAACGTATCAAACCAGAGATTAACTCAGAACAAGTACATATTGTAGAAAATCCACTTTTAAGTGAGGGAATAAGTACCTCTATTCGTGTTGGCATAGAAGCCCTGAATATAATCAACAAAGAAGCAAAAGCTGTTGTTTTGATGGTATGCGATCAACCTTTTATTTCATCTCAACTCATCAATCAACTTGTTGAAGTTCACGAAACTACTCTTAATCCAATCGTTGCGTCACAATATGCAGACACTCTAGGTGTTCCTGCATTATTTAACCGCACTTTATTCACAAAACTAACTACACTAAGTGGTACAGATGGTGCAAAACATATAATTAAAAAATATCTTCAAGAAGCTTTAGCCATTCCTTTTCCAGAAGGTGTATTCGACTTAGATACTCCAGATGATTATGAGCAACTTTTGTTGAAGAATAATTAAGAAGTCAGAATTATCGTTTGTTGGGTAAAAATTAGGCGTTATGTGTAATTTTATGTTCAAAAATTAAATAGGAGTTTTCTATAAAAGTTAGAATGGCATAAACCTGGAGAAAACGATGACATTAGAAACAGAGATACTACAGGCGACATCATCAAATTTTACCTTTGAAACACCTGAGAATCAGCAGGAATTTAACTGGAGACAATCTTGGTATCCTGTCTGTTTTCTGCAAGATTTGCCTACAAATCGTCCTTATACTTTTTCGCTATATGAAGAACCCTTCGTTTTGTTCAAAGACCAAAATGGACAGCTTGTCTGTTTAACAGATCGTTGTTCTCACCGTGCAGCTAGACTTTCTGATGGACAAATTATTGACGGCAAAATAGAATGTTCGTACCACGGCTGGCAGTTTGGCAATAATGGTCAATGTCTACACATTCCCCAGTTACCAAGTGATGGAAAAATTCCGATAAATGCTTGCGTGCCATCTTTTAAAGTTTTGGAACGTCAAGGTATCATTTGGATGTGGGCAGATGAAGCCGAAACAGCTATTGATGAGCTAATTCCATCACTACCAGATTGGAACAACCCGGAATGCTTCAACTTAGACTATGTACGTGACCTACCTTACGACCAAAGCTATTTTATTGAAAATATTATTGACCCGGCTCATGTTCCAATCAGTCATGATGGCATCATGGGCAGTCGAGAAGATGCCCAAGCTTTGGAAATAGAAGTCATTGAAAGCAACGTTCAGGGAATTAAGGGAAGGTGGCGACGAACACGGAAACCCAATCTGCCTTGGATTTCATTAGATTTCATTGCTCCTAATTTGATTCTTTACAAATTTGCTAATGCACAGCAAGGTAAATTTGGGGGCACAGCCTTGTATTCAATTCCACTAGGTAAGAATAGATGTCGGATTCTCATCAGAAATTATAGTAACTCTTTTACCCAAAAAACCAAGCTGATGCCTCCTTGGTTAGATCACATCTTGATAAGAAACAAAATCTTGGAAGGTGATTTGCAATTAGTTGTTGAACAAAAAGCACAAATTGAGCGTTTGAAAAAAAATCTCAAAGAAGTGTATTTACCTCTGAAGACATCTGATACTTTGGTGGTCGAGTATCGCAAGTGGCTGGATAAATTTGGATCATCTTTGCCGTTTTATCAAGGTTATTCCACCTCAAAAAATGTCGGTAATAGCGAGTCCGATGAGAAGTTGATAACATTAGACCGATTGTCGCAACATACAATTATTTGTCATTCCTGCAATCAAGCTTATCAAGTGACAAATAAAATCAGACAAAGTTGTATAGGGATAGCGATCGCTTTAGCTGCTGTAGGGATACTTGCAGATGATTCTAGAATCAGAATAGCAGCAATATCGGTTTCTATAACAGCAATTGTAATATCCGCTATGGCTCAGACACTCAAAACTCACTTTGAGCGTTCCTACACTCGTCACTAAAATCCTGACTGGGAGGAAATTCAAAGTCTCTCTTCTTCTAGACTAAGGTGTATACACATCTCTCTACAAAACCAAAATGTTGTAGTTCCTCCTAAATCCTCCGATAAATTGAAGGACTTTGAGAGGTTTTTGCCCCCAATTTATCGCTGGACTGGGTAGAAAAAGACTTATGTGTACACCGTAGCCTAGAAAGAAAGAGATTTAGAGAGCAATACGCTTGGGTTAAAAAAAATTGTAGGTTGGGTGAAGCAAAGCGCAACCCAACAAAGCTATGAAAATGTTGGGTTTCGTTCCTCAAACGCCACTTGCTTCTCCCTTGGCGCTAGCCTCTCCCTTTGGGAAAAGGGAGACGCTGCGCGAACAAGTCGGGAAACCGCAAAAGCGCAGTGGCTCTCCAACCTACACAACTTAAGGTTTTTGGCGCTAACTGAACTGTATTGATTTAGAGAGAGGTTTTCCAGAACCCGTGAAAATTCAGCAGAAAATGGGTATTAAACCCCTTAATTTCAGATAATTGTTTATTAATGTGACCTTTGATAATGGGAATGAAAAATCAGTTTTACATAACGGTATGCTGTTAAGTACCATTCTCATAAAAATTAATCTATCCCATGAAAAACACTTCTGCAAAGGAAAAGAATGCAGGCATTTTCCGATTTGGCAAGCTTAATTTTAGAGTCACGAATAAACAGATTTTATTTAGCACCCTTCTTCTATGTCTTGGTTTGGTGGGATTGGGTAGCTTCTGGTTTAAATCCAGATATAAATTTGATAATAAGATGAGTGTAAACTTACAAGAATTATCTAATGTCGATTATCCAGTCAATCCCGCACCCTTGGGTAAAAATTTTCAAAGATATTCTCAGAGAAAATTAACAATTATTAAGAGAGATGATACACATTTCGATTTTGTGATTGAGCCAACAGACAACAAAACGGCGAAAATCATTATAAAAAATGTTGATTTAGAGCTATTAGTTCCTAAAGCACCAGAATGGGTTAAAAAAGATCAAGGTTTAGAAATAATCGCTTTTACAGACCGGGAGTGGAACAGACAACAGGTTAGTTTTCCTGCTAACTCACCAAATATAGAAATTAGCGGTGGAGACGGTTTTGAAAAGCAAAATCTGGTAGAAGTGGCTTTGGCTAATAATTGCTTAAATGCAGGATTTTGGGAAATTTTACTTTTCACTAAAGAGGATGGTAATAAATCCCTTTATTATCAAAGTTGGTTTACCTTCCCAATGGGACATTACAAAAATATTTTTGAAAAAATTAATAATATTTCTTATTGGAAGCATTGGTGGAAATTAGAACACTGGCAAGATCCAAGTGGCACAATAGTCAAGAGTAATCTTCTGAGAAACGTAATCGATCAAAAAGAAGTTGCTACTCAATTCCCCCTTGATGAGAGGATAATTGTGTCGGGAGAGCAGAGTAGAAAAGTTAGAACTACATTAGCGAAAAATATTACAAAATGGAAAGATTTTTACGACGCTAAAAATGAAATTAAATTTGCCAGTTTTCGACCACCAGGATTTTACGATCAAAATAAGCCTTGGGGAAATCAATACTGGAGAATAGGTAAATTTGATAAAACTATTTTAAGGAACATTAAACCGATTGGCATTGAACAAAATTTACAAGAAATTGAGTTAGTGTTCACAGATACTAAGACTAGTGAGCAAAATAGATTACTCATCAGTGGCATTAATCTTAAAAAGCTTCCTCAATTGCCTGTAGAAGAGTATCCTAAAGGTTTATATATGCCTATGGGAATTGGCATACCTCCTTTTTATCAAAGCTACGATGAATTAACGAAAAACCATCCAGATGTCAGCCCATACTTCAGTTTTTTACTAGATTCGCAGGAGCGGTGGATAGATCATCACCATTTAGCTGTTGATGGTTCAGTGATGCACCTTGATAAAGATAACCAAAATCTTCTGCATCTTTACTTACTATCCTACGAAAGAAATACTTTAATAGCTCATTTTTTGATCGATTTAAAATAGATATATCCTTTCTCTTATTCGTCTAGCAAGATAGGAAAAATTTTCACAGATAGAATTGAAGTAACTGGTTGACTTTAATATTTAGTCAATCGGTACTTGCTTAAGCAAAGCTATCCACATATCAGATGGATCAGAATAATAATCAACTTCTTCTACTTGATATTGATAAGATTCACAACCTTCTCGTAAAATAATGCGATCGCAGGGTTTAACGCCTTTCCCTACTCCAGTCAGATATCCGATCATTCCTTGGTTGAGGCGCTCAAATACGTAGTCACTTCCCCACGCTAGTTGGCTATAATCGTGTATTTTATTTTTCTTCTTTAATTCACTTACTGGAAAGCTCACTAGAGCTAACTTGCTTAAAAAACTAAAACTTAAGTTCATACCTGTCCTGATCAAAGACATAAATGAGTTCTCCCAAAGAAGAAATCTATAACGAAGAGTTCTGGACTCTAAGTGAATCTCAATCATTTTTAAATCACCAATCCAGAATCGAACAGGTCGACAATCTAGTTAGAAATCAACCACATTGACAGTTAGTAAAGAAATTTATAACCCAATGTCCAATTAAGTGCCTGCACAGAATAACTAGCAAAATTAAATTACAAGCAGGTTGTCGATAAGATACTTAAAAGTAATTTTAAAATGAGATTAATAATTTGCAATTAATTTTTCTTAATTCTTAATTATTAGTCTTTAATTTTACTCTATATATCTTTTTATCAACAATCATTTCAATTTACAGTATCATCAACCGCAGATTCAACTGTAAAATCACCGAATTATTATATAAAGCTGGTCAGATATAAGATGTTTTTAATGGACTCGATCATCTAAAATGATAAGGCTTTTATGTCTTGAGAATGCAATCTATGTATATTTTTTAATATAGATAGCTTCTAGTCCCTACTTGTAGTTTTTAGAGCGACATCTATCTGCTTCAGTAGTCTTTCTAGGGTAGAAGAGTTATCTAAAACTATATCTGCACGAGCCACTTTTTCTTCGATAGATAATTGGCTGTTGATCCTGGCTTGCGCCTGTTCTCTATTTAAATGGTTTCGTTGTATCAATCTTTGTAGTTGTTGCTCTTGAGAACAACACACTACCCAAATTTCTGTAACCAAATTAGTCATTCTCGCTTCAAATAATAGAGGCACTACTAACACCAGTGTTTGTAAGGAAGATTGGTCAATTGCTTTGAGGAAGCGATCGCGCACATCAGGATGAATCAAATTGTCTATCCAGTTGCGTTCATCTTGACGATTAAAGATAATTTCGCCTAGCTTTTGGCGGTTGAGGCTGCCATCTGGCAATAAAATTTGTTCGCCGTAACGTTTAGCGATCGCACCAAGAATAGGCGAACCTAAAGATACTGCCTCTCTTGCATAAATATCTGCATCCAGAATCGGCAGGTTATAAGCGCTAGCTAAATAATTGGTGACAGTGGTTTTGCCTGTGGCAATACCTCCGGTTAAGCCGATTATACGTTTTGTCATTTGTCATTTGTCATTTGTCATTTGTCATTTGTCATTTGTCATTTGTCATTTATTATTGGGTGTTTGATATTAATAATTTGTTGCCCATGTTATTAGTGCTTGGGTTAAACCATCTAAAGTATATTCTTGGGCTTCTACATCTACACGTCCGAATAAAGCATGACAAGTTTTAGAGGTTTGAGGGCCGATAGAAGCAATACAAACGCTCTCTAAGAGTTGACTAACATCAGAGTTTTTGGGCAATATCTTCTCAGTTAGCTGATCGAAAAATTGTACAGTTTTAGAACTGGCAAAGGTAATTACATTCACCTTACGGTTTTGGAGAGCTAACTCTGCGGCAGGTGGAATATCACTAGGACAACAAGATTGATATGCAGCAACTTCAATTACTTTTGCTCCCTTGAGAGTTAATTCCTTAACTAAAACTTCTCTTCCGCCGCTTTCAACTCTGGGAAATAAAACTTTTTTACCATTCAGTTCCTCTGGGAAATTTTCTATTAAAGAATCGGCAACAAAGTTGGGGGGAATAAAATCTGCTTGGAGAGAGTATTGTTTGAGACTATTGGCTGTTTTCTCGCCAACGACAGCAATTTTTACACCTGCTAAGGCACGGGTATCTTTACCTTGGGCAATTAACCTTTCAAAAAAGTAATCTATGCCATTGCTAGAAGTGAGAATTAACCAGTCGAACTGAGATAAATGAGCGATCGTATCATCCAAAGCTTCCCAACTGGAAGGCGGGCCGATTTCTAAGGTAGGCATTTCGATGACTGTTGCACCTAATTTCATGAGGCGATCGCTAAATGTACTCGACTGTCCAACTGAACGTGTCACCAAGATTGTTTTACCAGTGAGGGGTTCGGGAGAGGCGGAGAGGTTGTTTAACATTGGAGTTTGGGCTGTAGTCGAATCCTGATAATCTATTTTCTCAGGTTGTAAGTACTTATGTAGCCCAACAACTTCGCCAACAACAATTACCGCCGGGGAAAGTGATAATCCGGTGGTTTGTTCCAAAATATTGCCCAGTTGGGCTGTCCAAATTTTTTGACGAGGAGTTCCTGTCCAACGGATGATTGCAATGGGTGTTAAGTGCGATCGCCCGTGTTGTACCAGTTGATGTACAATCTCTGGCAGATGTTGCCCTCCCATCAAAATTACCAGTGTCTCTAAGCGTGAGAGTGCCTCCCAGTCTAAAACCTCTGGTTCATGAGCTGTAAGCACTGCAAAACAACGACTCAACACCGGATCTGTCAGGGGAATTCCTGCAAACAAGGGTGCTGCAAGGGCAGAAGAAATTCCTGGTATCAGTTCAAAATCACAACCAGATGCTTTCAACGCTTCAATTTCAGAAGTACAACGCCCAAAAATCAATGGATCGCCTGATTTGAGCCTTACAACTTGTTTTCCTTGCTGGCAATATTTTATTAGTAACTTGTTAATCTCAGTTTGGGTTGTACTAGGTTTACCACCACGTTTACCGACATCTAACTTCAAGCAATCAGGTGGTACACACTGCAATAATTGAGCATCTACCAGGGCATCGTAGACTAAAACCTGAGCAGCAGCCAAGAGATTGTAAGCTTTTACCGTCAGATATGCCACATCTCCAGGCCCAGCACCTACGAGGTAGACTTTGCCCTTTTCTTCAATCTTTGTCATTTGTCATTTGTCATTTGTCATTTGTCATTTGTTACTACTTCCCCATTCCCCATTCCCCATTCCCTAAATTTAATTCGTTCGGATATTAATTTTTTGGATTAGCTGATCGACTTGCTCAACCATTTCCTTGTTGTCTTCAGCTTGGAATAACTCTTTGGCTTTTTTGAGATTAACGATCGCTTCTTCTAGCTGTTGTTCTCTTCCTAAAGTGATGCCCAAATTATAGTAAGTGAATGCATCATTGGGTACAAGGCTAATGGCTTTTTTGTAATGTGCGATCGCTTCTTGGGGTTTACCTTGATCGTCCATCGCATTTGCTAAACCTGTGTAAGCTTGTGCGTGTTTAGGATCGATGCGAATCGCTTCGGTATAGTCGGCGATCGCTTCATTTAGCTTGCCTTGAGCGTAAAAAGCGCTTGCTAAATTATAGTGAGCGTCTGCATAGTTGGGTTCAAGGCTCAGGGCTTGTTTGTATTGTGCGATCGCTTCTTCTAGTTTGCCTTGAGCGTAGAGAGTATTTCCCAAGGCATTATAACCTGCGGGATTTTTTGGAGAGAGGCGAATGGCTGCTGTATATTCGGCGATCGCTTCAGCTGACTTTCCTTGAGCATACAAAGCATTGCCTAAGTAATAGTGAGCGTCTGCATATTTTGGATCAAAGCTAATGGATTTTTTGTACTGAGTCACTGCCTCTGCTAGCTCACCTTGATCGTACAGAGCATTTCCCAGACGCGTGTAAGTTGGGGCATAGCTGGGTTTGAGGCGAATAGCTGCTGTATATTCGGTGACTGCTTCGGTTAGCTTACCTTGAGCGTAGAGAGCATTTCCTAAGTTATAGTGAGCGTCTGCATATTTGGGTTCAAGGCTGAGGGCTTTTTTATATTGGGCGATCGCAGCTTCTAACTGATTGAGCCTTGCTAAAGTTAAACCCAAATTAAAGTAGGCTCCAGAGTCCTGAGGATCGAGGCTGATGGCTTTTTTGTAATGTGCGATCGCTTCTTGGGGTTTGCCTTGATCGTCGAGAGTATTTGCCAAAGCAATATAAGCTTGCACAAAGTTGGGTTCCAGTTCAATGGCTTTGCGAAAAGCCGCCTCTGCTCCTTTGAAATCTCCTTGTTTGTATAAATTACTTCCTTGCTCAAAGTTAGCAACTGCGTTTTTGTTGCCAGGAAGTGCTGCTCGATTTGAGTCTGGAATTTTTGATAAAACAACGCCAACATCTTTACCAAAAGCAGTAGTGTCATTACTCAAACACAAGCAGATAATAGCTGCTACCAGTACATTCTTGTTTTTCAGCATTTTTATTACCTTACCTGCTTGGTTTATATTTAATATCGACTTGTATAGCTTTGGCGTAGTTATAGCAGGAATTATAGGTTATTAGCCTAACTTGATACAAGTGGATTCTCATCTAATTGTCCATTTGCATACAAAATATGAGGCTTTATTACGAGTAAAAAGTTGTTTACTAAGTAATTATTTACACTTTTGTTTCGACAATTCGAGTAATGGCTGCAATTAATTCTTCTGGGTTAACAGGCTTGGATAAATGCATTTGAAACCCAGCTTTTAGCGCTTCTTGCTGGTCATCGTTTCTAGCAAAAGCAGTCAAGGCAATTGCTGGGATTTGTCCACCTTGTTCTGGTGTCAAAGTTCTCACTTGATGTATTAACATATAGCCATCCATCTCAGGCATACTAATATCGCTGACCAAGACATCTGGCTTTACCAGTGCTAGGGTTTGTAATGCTTCATAAGCGGAAGATACCGCAATCACAAAAGCTCCATCTTCCTCTAGTACAAAAGCAACAAAATCTCGTGAATCAGTATCATCATCTACAACTAAAACTCGGATGCCAGTGAGGGGTAAGGAGTTAGAAGTTAAGGGTACAGCATAGTTTTGTTTATCCGTTATGCTTCGGCTTTCATCTGGCAGAAGCGGCAAACTAACAGTAAATATTGCCCCTTTACCCTCACCTTCACTCTTCGCTTTGACAATACCGCCATGTATTTCGACGATATTACGCACAATTGCCAACCCCAATCCTAATCCACCAAAATTTCTCGTAGAGGTGCTATCTGCTTGACGGAAGTAATCAAAGACGAATGGCAAAAACTCAGGGCTGATTCCCTTACCTGTATCGCTAACTATAATTTGAGC
Organism: Nostoc sp. UIC 10630; assembly: GCF_010747425.1. NCBI lineage: Bacteria > Bacillati > Cyanobacteriota > Cyanophyceae > Nostocales > Nostocaceae > Nostoc > Nostoc sp. UIC 10630. Next base: position 7,378 of record NZ_JAAGOG010000091.1, on the reverse strand, counting down.
ATAACCATCGGCTTGCTCTAATCGCACTTCTATTTTTCCTCCCTTGGGTGTAAATTTGAGAGCGTTAGAAAGGAGATTCCAGACGACTTGCTGCAAACGAGTCGAGTCGCCCATAACTTGTCCCACATCCGGTTCAAATACTGTACTTACCTCAAGTAACTTTGTTTCTGCCGCTAAACGCATTGTTTCTATTGACGACAATATCGTAGACTCTAGGTTAATCTTCGTAATATTCAGCGTCAGTTTGCCCTGTAAAATTCTGGAGATATCCAGCAAGTCTTCGATGAGTTGAACTTGTAAATTGGCATTCCTCTCGATTGTGGCTAGTGCTTCCGATGTCTTTGCTTGGTCTAACCTCCGACTTTGCAATAATTTTGACCAGCCAAGAATTGCGTTTAGTGGAGTGCGTAGTTCGTGAGATAGGATGGCTAAAAATTCATCTTTAATTCGATTGGCTGTTTCTGCTTTAGCTCGTGCTATTTGTTCTAATTCCAGCAAGTGCGCCCGTTCTTCAAGTATTTGTTTTTGTTCGTGGATATCTGTACATGTCCCAAACCACTTAACTACAATACCTTGCTCATCTTTAAGCGGTAAAGCTCGTGCCAATTGCCAACGATAGGAACCATCAAAAGCCCGTTTGAAGCGATATTCATTGTTATATATAGTGCCATTTTTTACAGCATTAGACCATACTTCATCTGCATTTTGGATATCATCTGGATGCAATGCAGCTAACCAACCAGAACCCAAGGACTGCTTTAATGTTAACCCAGTATATTCACACCAATTTTGATTAAAGAAATCACATTCACCGTTAGCATCAGTTGTCCATACAAGTTGAGGAATTGCCTCGGCTAGATAACGGTAACGTTCTTCACTTTGTCGGAGAACTTCTAAAATTCGTTGGCGTTCAAGGATTTCTTGTTGTAATTGCTCGTTGGTTTTGGTAATTTCATTGGTGCGAATAGCAACCATTTCTTCTAAATGATTTTGGTATTTTCGCAGTTCCTTTTCTACCCGTAAGCGTTCGGCTATTTGTGTTTGAAGCTCTTGATTTGCTTGTTCTAGTTGAGCAGGGCTAGGAAGTGCTAATGCTTGTGGAACTAAAGACACAAGTTGTACTGCTGTAATTACAGATATCATGGCAGTTACCGCTTTGACAAACCCTGATACCCAATAAGTGGGATGCCAAAGTGTCCAAATCTCTATTAAATGAGTGGTGCCGCAAGCCACAATAAATGCACTAAACAGCAAAAATATCCAATCAAAGGGTAAATCCTGCCGCTTACGGACAAAGTAAAATAGGGTAGCTGGAATCGAATAATAAGCTAGTGCAATGAACGCGTCAGATAATATATGTAACCAAACTAAATTCGTTTGCCATAGATAGCAATGTCCATGTGGAATAAATGATCCTGATGTAAAAAAAATAGTCCACAATTCTGATATAAAGTCTGACATAAATATTGGATTATTTTGAATCTATAAAATCTACTACTAAATGCCTTTAATTAGCCCAAGTTTTTTGCACGTTTGAAATTTACTTTTATCTTGTCTGAAGATAGGAATAAGAGAATGAGTAAATGAACCGCATAGACGCGGAGCGGCTACTCTAAGAGTTCTCCGAAGGAGTACCCACAGGGTAGAACATAAAGAGCGCAAATATAAGAGAGTTGTAAAGGGTTTTTGCATCAATACTGTGAACTTTTGAAAGATTGGTATTTTCCCTCAGATTGTGATAGGACTTACCCAAAACTATACGCTGTCGAGGCAATTTATGTAGATGTCATTCTAAGTGCTATGAAGGGAACGATCAAACTTACGAAAATTGCGGACATAATTACAAAAAACACTGGTAATTCCAAAATAAAACCATTCTCACCATAATAATGATGGGAATGGTAAAAAATTAGGAGACGCAACAGGAAAATTTAATTTCTGCAATTCTCACTCAACTTAAGATTGACTTGACTTAATACTCATTTTATCTAACACTTGAGTGATTTTGTTAGCTTTTTCGGGTTGGCGTTGTTTTTGCAATAAATCTTTAGCTTGTAGCAGGTTAGTTTTAGCTTCTTCTTCTTGCTCTTGCTGCATAAAAATATTCGCCAGACGCAAGTAAGCATCGGGATTTTTTGGACTGCGGCGAATAACTTCCCGGAATAATTCTGTTGCTTCCTCTACTTGGCCTTGCTGGTTTAAAACATCTCCCAAAAACAAGCGCACTACATCATTAGTAGAGTTGAGGGAAATCACTTTGCGAAATGCTGCTTCTGCACCTTGGTAATCTTTTGCTTGAGCAAGATTGATTCCTTTTTGAAACAAGTCTGAAGTAATCAAAGTTTTCCAAGCGAAATACCCTAGGATCGACAAACTCAAAATAACTGCGATCGCAGCGATAATAGAACTGGTAGGAAAGGTTTCTAGCATTGTCTAAGCCAAAAAGCAGGCGATAGGAAAAATCAGATATTCTATAAAAAAGAGTTTCCAGATAAATTGGTAGAATTGAGCGATCGCACTTTTATCTTGTAAGTCTACCGCCAAACTCCGCCACCACATCCAAACTAACAGCCCGCAATGGGCAATTACCATAAAGATGGGGTTAATTGAGGCCACGTGTAGCACCCCAACCAGAATTATCCCTAGATAACAGACAGTTATCACCCAAAGAGCTAGATTAAACACAGCTTGGGGCCCGAGTTTAATCGTGAAAGTAGTAATATTGTAGAGGCGATCACCTTCTATATCAGGGATATCTTTAAAGATTGCGATCGCCAAGGTAAACACCAAAATAAACAATGTCAGCACCCACACCACAGGCGGAATTGTTTGGCTTTGTTTGAGTGCCCAACTATAGTGCAAATACAATCCTAAATTAACAATCGTGCCGCGTACCGAAAAAATACACAGCGCCGCCCAAAAGGGAAACTGTTTTAAACGAATTGGTGGTAAAGAGTAAGCAGTACCAATGGCCAAACTAATTGTCACCATACCAAATAAGAATGGCCCAGTTAGCCACGCCACAACTAGCGCCAAAATCCCAGTAGACGCGACAATTAATTGCCCCGTCTGTTGAGAAAACTCACCTGATGCCAACGGTAAATGAGGTTTATTAATCTTGTCAATATCAACATCTTCTAATTGATTCAACCCTACGATGTAAACATTGCCACATAGACAAGCAATCCATGCGCCGAAGGCAGGGCTTAGGGAGGCGGGAGTAGTGAATAAAGAACCAGTATTATTACTAATAGCAATAGCAATTAAATACAAACTCAACACACTCAGACTTGTACCAATAATCGTGTGAGGGCGAGAGAATTTCCAGAAAGCGTATAACCAATGGAAATATGATTGAACAGGTTTGCGTGGCAAAGGGCTGTTTTGAGAACTCTGGCTCATGAGTACCTTAGATTCAGATTCCGGCTTATTGTTAACTCTGACTTTTCACAAAATTTGGAAAACCTTACTTTCATTCCTCTCTCCTCATTTTGAGAGACTTTGAATTTTCCCCATTCTCTACAAAAGTTGGGGCGTTAGGTTCCGCATTAACTTTTCCATATTGCATGAATTGTCAGATTGTTAACCATTGTCACAGAATTTGGTCATTAACAAGAGCTTTCCTAGGGGAGGTAGCGGTAGGCACATCTGGCCGTAACCCTACTCAAAAACCAGTTACACCTAGGGGACTAATAATTAACCTACCCTATGGAAGACTCTCAATCGCGAAAAATCTAACAACCGATTATAAAAATACCCCTTCTCGATTCTGTACTCTCTACTCTTCATAAGGTTACAATTTATCAAAAAAGCAAAGAAATAGTTAAATTATTATGACAGCTAATTTGACACCTGTAGCCAAATTTGACTTTGTTACCGTGCTATCACAGGCTGCGGTTGCATATCGACAACAGAAAAATATACGCCCTAATACTGAAATATTAATAAATGCGTTGCTACAAGCAGAAAAATCTGCCAAGCAGGAACGCTTAACTTATCCCTTTGAGTCTCTTCTAGGTAAATGGCAACTTTGTTTTGCCACTGGCACTAAGAAAGCCAGAGAACATGGAGGAATTGTATTAGGCAAGGGTTTGTATGTACCCAAGTTTATAAAAATCCATGTTTCCTTTAATGCCACTTTAGAACAGGATTCAGATAGAGGCGAAATTTGTAATCAGGTTGAATTGGGGCAACTTTTATTGAAGCTCACGGGGCCAGTGCAATATACAGGTAAGAAAAATTTATTGGCGTTTGATTTTAACCAGATGCTTATCAGTCTGCTTGGTCGTGTTGTTTATAACAGACCAATTCGTTCTGGTAAAGTTCAAACAGAAGATTTCTATAACCAGCCCATAGCTCAATTACCCTTCTTTGCCTTCTTTTTAGTGACGGAAGATTTCATTGCAGCTCGTGGCCGTGGAGGAGGATTGGCATTTTGGATTCGAGAAACTTAAAAACACTTCATTTCACGTTTGCGCCAGCCATCAAATTGGACGACAACTAGACAAAATGCTGTGCATATTTACTACTTGTCCAATGACTGCGATCGCAGGCGCACCAAATCCAGTTTGCTCTACCTGTTCTACAATTGTCTTTAAGGTTCCAATCAATTCTTCTTGTTCTGGGCGCGTACCCCAGCGCACTAAAGCAATGGGCGTTTCTACATCCAACCCAGCTGCACTTAACTGTTCCACAATATAAGGCAGATTGTGAATTCCCATATAAATTACAATGGTTTCGGAACCGTGTGCGATCGCATCCCAATTCACTTTCGGTTTATACTTACCCGCCGCTTCATGACCAGTTACAAATGTCACTGATGAGCTATACAGCCGATGAGTCAATGGAATACCTGCATAAGCTGCGGCTGCAATACCCGATGTGATACCGGGCACAACTTCAGTTGATATCCCAGCGTTGACTAATTCTTCCATCTCTTCGCCACCGCGACCAAAGATAAACGGATCGCCACCCTTTAACCGCACTACAATTGCATGATCCTGCGCTTTATCAATCAGCAATTGAGTTGTTTCTTCCTGGAACAGCGAATGTTTCCCCCTACGCTTACCAGCATTAATTTGTTCGGCTTGGGGATTAATCATTGCCAGAATTGCCGGACTCACTAAGGCATCATAGATAACTACATCTGCACATTCCAACAAACCTTTCGCCTTCAGGGTTATTAATCCTGGATCTCCTGGCCCCGCACCCACTAAATAAACCTTTCCCAAATACTTGTTCTCCTGTTTTTCTGTGCGGTTCATCTATCCGTTAAATCCCAAATAAGCTCGGCTAATTCTGCACTTGCTCCCAGTGGCTGCGCCAACTGGAAATTCACCGCAGAAAATTGTAATTTTAGCTCCTCTATGGAGGCCGCGATCGCATCAGTTATTCCACCTGCGAATAAAAAGTATGGCAAAATTGCAATTTCCCTATAACCATCGGCTACCAACTCTTTCACCCGTGATTCTAAACTAGGAGGCCCAGCCCAATAAGCAGCAACTGCTGACAAACTCGCCGCCATTGCTTCCACAGTTTCTTTGGAACCTGGGCGACGGCTACCATGAGCTAACAGAATCCATGCTTCTGCTTTTATACTAGATATTTGCTTGGCCAGTAATTTCTCTAAATTGGGGTGAGAGCCTAAATGTGGCTGCAACTCAATCATGATATCTTGACCAATAGCCTGTTGTGCTAGTGCTACTTCGGCGGGAATATCTGTCATCACATGTATTCCCGGCAACAGAAATAGCGGTACAATTTTGAGGTGATTCTCGTTTTGAGATAGTTGGTGTAGCCCAACCCCGGCATCGCCAAAAGCGCTCTTGGCAAATTTTTGAATCTGCTCATGTAAAGGCTGAGGACTCATTTCTAAAGCTGCTATGCCAACCAGATGTTCACTACTTGATGGGTTGTAGTTGTTTGGTAATTTGTTGCATACCAGCTTTGCTAATTGCTGCATAGCAACTTCTGGGCGCGGATCGCGACTTCCGTGAGATACTAGCAAATAGGCAGATGACATCGGCAAAGCTTGAACTCTCAGTGACTAATGTTCATATTTTACTTAATATTAAGCTGGTGGTAATAATTACTCTGGTGATTATTGAAACTATTATAAATTACTAAATATAAGTATTCTAAATCACTTTTATATTCTTCCACTTCTGATTGCGCTATTGTTCTTCGGCAGTGTAAGTATAAAACTGATCAAAAGCTCCCACCGTTTCAAATTTGTAAGAAGGTATCCAAGAATTTATTTTTAAATCTGTACGGTAAATGCTAAAAATCATATAATTTTGTCTTTCTGTAGTCCTGGCAATAATTCCTTGGATTTGCGGGTTAGCTGAGTCAACCAACTTATCACAATTAAAATGGATTAAATTTTCTATAATATTCGTAGTTTTTTTGCATACATCGGTTTTTAAGTATTCTGTCAACCGTTGCACTGCATATTCTTCATATTCAACCTGACTGGGATTAGTCTTTGCCATTGTCACACCCAAGGCGGCGAGTCCTACTGCTGCTCCAGTATATGCAATGATGGTTAGGGGTTTCATGTTTGCCAAGTAAAATACATTGTAATCGTTAGATTTCAGAGACTCTAAATCAACTGAGTCCGTTCCTTGAACACAAACTCTTGATCGTTTGCCAAATTATTGCTATAATTCAAATTGTTGAATGGCGAGCGTAGCCAAGTGGTTAAGGCAGTGGTTTGTGGTACCACCATTCGTGGGTTCGAGTCCCATCGTTCGCCCTATATAATTTCATAACGATCCATAAGTTCTTATAAAAGATGGGTTGCAGTTGTGAGAATTGATAACCATTACTTTAGCAAGTAACTGTCACCTACAAGTTAATGAACTTGGAAGGGTTGCAAAGCTACTATAATTCATAAGATTATCTTATAAAGTTTTTTGTGTATATAAGCAAATCTACTTGCTAAAAGAAAATTCAGTGTGCAATGTTCACTTCTCTTCTACAAGAGGTTGCTTCTTTGCAGAAGTACATATCTAAGCAACCTCGATAGTGCAGAAAGCTTGATAACCCTTTTTCGTCAATCTCGGATAAATTAACTATTTATATTAATAAGATTCCTGACTTTTTAGAAAAATCAGGAATCTAAGCCTCAGAAGTTTTTGAACGCACATTTAGCCGTCAGAAAATTCCTAGAAGGATGATAAAAGTCAGCCCACAAAAGGCCAGCAAGGAGATAATCAAAATGTTGCCTATACTGTGGTCAGAAGCTGTTAACTTAGGTGTATTAGTAGCCATATAAACAGACCCTACTTAAACAACTTTTGCTTAAACTATAACTAATGCAAATAATGATTAGTCTATATTTAAACAAAAATTGATTTTAATTTATTATAGTTTATGT